>NZ_DATCNW010000210.1:0-2666 GCF_036565025.1 Pengzhenrongella sp. | reverse complement strand
CGAACTGAATGAATCCCTGGAGCTACCCGGCGCCGACCTCTCAAGCCTGTCCGGCGAGGAGCTGACGGTGCGGGTACTGCCCAAGCAGGACGACGAGTTCACCTGCTCGCGCTGCTTCCTGGTGCACCACCGCAGCCGGCTCGCCCGGCGTCGCAACGGACAATTTATCTGCCGCGACTGCGCTTGATCTCACGTTCCGCACTTCTCGGTCGGGTTATCTCGTCGATTTGCTAGGAGGGCCCTCGGCCTTGTTGAAGGCGTCCAGGGATCGGGCTTCGACGTCGGTGGCGATGTCGCGTAGGCGTCGGGCGTTGTCGAACCACGCCTGGTAGCGAGTTGCTTGGTCCTCGGTGAGGGTCCGAGTCACCGTCTTGCCAGCGACGGTCCGGGTCCAGTGCAGATACGGGCCGTGCAGGGCCGGCGGGTCTGCCTTGCACCGGCAGTTGTCCTTGCCGCAGCGCATGAACCTGCGGGCGAGGGTGCCGGGTAGCGCGTAGTCGACGTCTGCCAGCTCGGTGCTGATCCGGGCACCCGGTGGTGGTGTCTTCTTGGCCAACGGGTGGTCCCTTCCGCGTGTCGGACTGCCCTTCGATAGGCAGTCGAAGGATAGCATGGGTTGCATTGCAGGCGGGTCGTGGAGATCGGGGTGTCGTGATGGACGAAGGCAACGACCTGGCCGGCGAGGTGGCCCGCGACGCGGGGGGCTTCGGGCTGACCTCACGCACCCTGGGCGGTCTGCCGATCGTGAACCACGTCCTGGACCGGCTCGGGCTGCCCGGGCTGCTGGGTGCGGCCTTGGGTGAGGTCGACGGCCGGACCAAGCTGGCACCGGCGGCAGCGATCCGGCTGGTGATCACGAACCTGGTGCTGGGTCGGGAACCGCTCTACGCGTTGGGCGAGTGGGCCGCCCGCTATGACCCGGCGCTGCTGGGCCTGTCCGACGGCGAGGTCGGGGCCGTCAACGATGATCGGGTCGGCCGGGCGCTGGACGCGCTGTTCGACGCTGACCGGGCCAGCCTGCTGACCGCGGTCATGCTCGCGGCGATCAGCGAGTTCGGTATCGACACGGCCCGGCTGCACAACGACTCGACGTCGATCAGCGTGCACGGCGCCTACCGCGACGCCGATGGCAGCCAGCGTGCCGGGAAGCCAACCCCGGTGATCACCCACGGGCATTCCAAGGACCACCGCCCGGACCTCAAGCAGCTGGTCTGGATCCTCACGGTCAGCGCCGATGGGGCCGTCCCGATCACCTACCGGCTGGCCGACGGCAACACCGTCGATGACCCGACACACGTCCCGACCTGGGACGGCCTGGTCGCGCTGCTGGGCCGGGTCGACTTCCTCTACGTCGCGGACAGCAAGCTGTGCTCCCGACAGGCGATGGGCCACATCGCCGGCAGGGGTGGCCGGTTCGTCACCGTGATGCCCCGCTCCCGCAAGGAAGACGGCGCCTTCCGGGGCTGGTTGCAGAGCCACACCCCGGTCTGGACCGAAGCCACCCGAGGGCCCAGCTCACGGCTGGGCGAACCCGACGAGGTCTACTCCACCACCCCGGCACTGACACCGTCGGCGGAGGGCTACCGCATCGTCTGGGTCCACTCGACCGCCAAAGCCGGCCGGGACGCCGCCAGCAGGATGGCGCGCACCGAAGCCGGCATCGCGGCCCTCGACGCCCTCGACGCCAAGCTCGCCGGCCCCCGCAACCGCCTGAAGACCCGCGCCGCGGTGGAACAAGCCGGCACGGCCGCGTTGGTCGACGCCCGCGCCGAGAAGTGGGTCACCTGCACCATCAGCGAGACCACCACCAAGACCTACAAGCAAGCAGGACCAGGCCGGCCGGGTGCCGCGACGAACTACCGGGAGGTCCTCACCACCCGCTATACCGTCAGCGCCGACATCGCACTCGAGCGGATCGCCTACGACGCCGCCAGCGACGGCTGCTTCCCGCTGATCACCTGCGACCGTGACCTCGACGACGCAGCAGTCCTCGCGGCCTACCGCTACCAACCCAACCTCGAACGCCGCCACCACCTGCTCAAGAGCGTCCAAGACGCCGCGCCGATCCTGCTACACAGCCCAGCCCGGATCGAAGCGCTGTTCTGCTGCCAGTTCCTCGCCCTGCTCATCGCCGCCCTCATCGAACGCGAAGTCCGCAACGGCATGACCCGCGCGGCCCTGGACACCATCGAGCTCTACCCCGAGCTCAGAGACTGCAAAGCCCCCTCAACCGAACGGATCCTAGAGATCTTCACCACCGTCTCCCGCCACCAACTCCACCGCGACGGCACCCCCGTACAGACCTTCCAGCCCGAGCTCACCGCCCAGCAACAGCAGGTACTCGACCTACTCGGCCTACCGCACCGCGCCTACACACAGCAGGCGTAATCGACGAGATAACCCGACCGAGAAGTGCGGAACGTGAGTCCAGCAGGTGCGGTTGCTCCACATTGGACAGCCGGACGTTCCACTCCAGCCCGTCCAACATCGCAGCCCGGGACAGGTTCGACGAACCGACGTAGCCGGTGTCCAGTCCACTGCTCCGTCGGAAGAACCACGCCTTCGCGTGCAGCCGGGTGCTGCGCGTCTCGTAGGAGACCTGCACGCTCGCGCCAAGCTCGACCAGGCGGTCAATCGCGCGTCGCTCGGTGGCCCCCGTATAGGTC
>NZ_DATCNW010000209.1:0-12195 GCF_036565025.1 Pengzhenrongella sp. | reverse complement strand
ACCACCGCGCTCAGCTCCGGTTCGGCGACGGGGCCGTGATCGTCGGCGATGTACGCGGTGATCGCAGTCCTCCCCGTACCGGCGAGGTCACACACTCGGTAACGGTGCGCGTTGAGGACGTGCGCGCTCACTGTGAACGAGCCCGGGAGAACGGCGCCCGCATTCTGATGGAGCCGACCGACTTCGAGTACGGCGAACGGCAGTACAACGCGACGGACCCCGCGGGCCACCAGTGGACCTTCTCCGAGACGCTCGCCGATGTGGCTCCCGAGGAATGGGGCGGGGAACTCATCGGCCCCGAGTGAGCGACGTTCAGGAGGCGGAACGCGCCGCCGGATCCCGGTAGCCAGCGCTGCGACGGGCAACAGCCACGTTCCCGCGGAAACGCCCCAGCAGGCGAGGCGTTCCCGCGGAAACGTCTCGCCTGCTCTCAGTCCTCTGGAGACCAGTGCTCCTGGTGCGCGCGGATCATCCAGTCGTTCACGATCCGCAGGTCCGGCTCCGGACGCGGCCCTACGCGAACCGTTCTCCATCGTCCGGAACAGCCGCGCGAACGTGGTCGATGCGCCTGAGGGCTTCAGTGAAGGCGATCTGTCCGCGTTTCAGCTCCATGTCGGTGAGTCGCCGTACGGTCTTGGGGTGCCGAGACCGAGGGGCAATCTGGTTCCGGGTCGTCGACGCGGAACCGAGACGGCTGCGGCGACCGCTGGTGGACATTGTTGCCGAATCCGAGCGAGGTGCTCTCGTGGCGCGTGACGATTCGCGTTACGATGGGAGGTCTCTTCCTCCGATCAGTTGGAGCGAGGAGTCCGAGGATCACTTCGCGATTCATGGAGTGTTCCCCGAGGAGGTCCAGCAGGCGCTCTACAAGCGCCCGCGGTGGATCGCCCCAGGGCGCGGCGGGACGACCCTCGTGTACGCATCGACCGACGCCGGCAAGCACCTGCTGGTAGTCATCGCACCCGCGCTCGACGGCGGCGTGTACGTCGTCACCGCGCGAGACCTGACCGACTCCGAGAAGCGCACGTTCCGCAGGAAGGGACGATGAGATGACCACAGCGGACCTGGACGCGCTCCGCGCGCACTACGACACGACCGACACGTCGGCTGACCTCGAGAAGGCGACGGAGGACACCTCGGCGGTTGTGGAACCGATGGTGGGGATCACCATCCGGATGCCCGCAGCGACGCTGGACGCCGCGCGCGGGATTGCGCGTCGCGACGGGGTCAAGGTGACGGCGCTGTTGCGCGAGTGGGTCGAGCAGCGCGTGGCCGACGGCGTCGATGACGAGCGGGTGGTCTCGGTCGCCGACCTTCGCCGCCTGATCGCCAAGAGCACGCACCTTGCGCAAGACCAGGAAGCCGGCTGAATCTGGCGGGAAGCCGCCGTCGAGCAGCGTTGATTGATGACCAGTCAGTCCCGGCCCAGCGTCGTCGCCACGTCGGCCTCGTTGCCCTCGGCGTCGGCCAGGGTCCACCAGGCGGGCGCGTACTTGTCGGTGACCAGGCGGCCGCCGGCGGCGATCGCTGCGGCGACGCGGGCCTCGGCCTGGTCGTGCGGGACCCAGACGTCGATGTGGATGCGGTTGCGCTGCGGGCGCACGGAGTCCATCTGCTGGAACCAGAACGACGCCCCGCGTCCGCGCGGGTCGATCAGGTCCTCGGGGCTGTCGGCGCGACCGGTGTAGCCGAGCACGGCACGCCAGAACGGGATCACGTCGGGATGGACGAGCGCATCGATCGTCACCTGGACGCTCTGAACGGCGGTCGGGTCGGCGGGCAGGCCGATGCTGCGCGCCGCGGCCGAGATCTGCCGGGCCAGCTCGACGTCGGCCTCGCTCAGCCCGTAGTAGTCGCGCGTGAGCGTGATCAGCCGCACGGTCACGCCCCCGTGCCGCAGGTCGACGTCGGGGCGGTGGTCCTCGAGGCCGGGCAGCTCGCTGATCGCGTGCACGAGACGGTCGCCGGCGGCGAACGATCCGGTGCGGAAGTACGCGCAGGCACCCTCGCCCACCACCCGCCAGTCCTCGACGCCGTAGGCCTCGTGGAACTGCCCTGGCGTGATCGGCTTCGTCATGCCCTTCAACGTATCGCCGAGCGGGCGATACGGCGGGCTGATCAGCCGAGCGCGTCGGCGCGCAGCTGGACGAGGGTGAGGTCGAGGGTGGGGACGGGGACCGCGAGCGCCCGGGCGCGCGCTGCGAAGTCGCCGAGGAGGTGCTCGGTCTCGTTCGGGTTGCCGGCGATGACGTCCCGGTAGAGCGAGGACGTGAACGCCGATCCTGGTTGGGTCAGCAGGCCGACGGACTGCTCGTGCGCGGTGCTCCCGACCGGGTGCCCGGCCGCCGCGGCCACCTGCTCCATCTCCTCGATGGCGGCGCAGACCTGGGGTTCCCCACCCGCGGCGACGATGTTTCCGACGGTGTTGCGCAGCAGGCACGTGACGACCCCGGCGGCCACGATGAACGCCCATTTCTCCCAGAGGGCGCCGAGGACGTCGTCGGACGGGATGAGCTCGTAGCCGGGGACGTCCAGCACGTCGAGGACCGCCGCCAGGCGCGGCAAGCTCGAGGCCTCGAGCGCCCCGATGGTCATCGTGGCGAGCGGGTGCATCTGCACGACCTGCCCGTCACGGAGCGTCGCGACGATGCGGACGAGCCCGCCGAGCACGCGATCGCCGTACCGCTCGCGCAGCTGATCGACGTGCGCGAGGCCATTGAGGAACGGGATCACGACGGTGCCCTCGCCCACGGCGGGCGTGATGTCGTCCAGGATCGCCGGTAGACCGCCGGACTTCACCGCGATGATGACGATGTCGAACGGGTCGGCCAGCTCTGCGGCCGTGACGGCGCGCACCGGGAGGGTCCGGGTCCCGTCGGGGGCCACGAAGGTGAGTCCGTGCGCGCGTAGCTGAGCCGCTCGCTGGGGGCGCACGAGGTACGTCACGTCCCGGCCGGCCTCCTGGAGCCTGGCCCCGAACGCACCTCCGGTGGCTCCGGCTCCGACGACGAGGATGCGCATGGGATTCGCCTTTCTTGGGGGCTGACGTGCAGCCGCCGAGGCTACTGGAGATCCGCGGCGAGGCTCTCGGCGACCGTGCCTTCGTGCGAGCCCGTCACTCGTCGGCGGCTGTCGCCGCCAGCAGCCCCGCCAGCGCCTCGTCGAACCCGAACAGCTCGAGCCCGACCCCCGAGTTGTCCAGCAGGATGTGCGCGGCGCCCGCCCACTCGCAGTCCTGCTGGGCGCCTGCCCAGAACTCGTCCCAGTGCTCGAGCTTCCAGGCGTCCCGCCCGAAGCCGCGCTTGGTGACCCGGTCGAACACCGAGCGCCCCTCCGCAGTGACGTGCACGACGACGAGTTCGGCGTCCGGCCAGGCGTACTTCGCGCGTGCGTCGAGCAGGTAGTCGGGGTCCTTGAAGAACCGGCCGAACGGGGCGTCCAGCACGACCGACCGGCCCAGCGCCAGGTTGTCGCCGCAGATCCGCAGGATCGTCTCGTACTCCAGCGGCAGGATCGTCGACTGGTAGTAGTCGTTGTTGTCCCGGTCGTTCTTGTCCGACCCGTTGAGCTCGAGCAGGAGCTCGGTGAAGCCGGTCGCCACCGTGTCCTTGTCGACGTAGGCGGCGTCGTACCTGTTCGCGATCCGCTTGCCCACCAGCGACTTGCCCGAGCCCGCCGGGCCGATGATGAAGAACGCCTTGGGCTTCACGGTCAGGCCTCGGCGGTCAGGACTGCTGCCGGGCGGCGGTCCTTGACGAACAGGCCGTAAGACAGGGCGCCGACGACCAGCAGGATGCCGCCGACTCCGAACACCAGGGAATAGTTGCCGTCCGTGGCGCTCAGGATGTAGCCGGTCACGGCCGGTGCCAGCGCGGCGCCGAGGAAGCCGCCGAAGTTCTGGATCGAGCCGAGCGAGGAGACCTGCGCGGGCTCCGCGATGTCGGAGGCGAGCGTCCAGATCACGCCGATCGGCACCTGCGAGGCGAAGTAGCCGACGCAGAGCAGCGCGATGTTGAGGAAGGTGTTGTCGACGTACGCGACGGGCAGCACGGCGGCTGCGGCGAGCAACGCTCCGCCGACGATGGGGATCTTGCGCGCCCGGATCGTCGGGACGCCGCGCCTGATCGCCGCGGCCGAGACGACGCCGCCGGTCAGCACGCCGATGATCCCGCACAGGAACGGCAGGCCGGCGATCCAGCCCGTGGCCGCGAGGCTGAAGCCGCGGCTCGTCTCGAGGTAGCTCGGGAGCCAGGTGAGGTAGACCCACACCGTGTAGAAGATGCCGAACGCGCCGACGACCATGGCCCAGGTGTTGGGCAGCTTGAGCAGGGAGCCCCAGCTGGCGGGCTTCTCGGCCTTGGCCGCCGCGGCCTCGAGCTCGAGGCCCTTGATGGCGATCTCTTCCTCGCGCGTCGGGTCCCGGTAGAGCTTGATCCAGACGGCGACCACGATGAAGCCGAAGGTGCCGATGATGACGAACATGCCCCGCCAGCTCATCGTGAGCAGCAGGAAGGTGAGCAACGGCGGTGCGATCGCGTTGGCGATCTGCGATCCGGTGTTGATGACCGAGAGCGGGAGCGAGCGTTCGTCCTTGCGGAACCAGCGTTCGGACACCTTCAGGCCCGAGGTGAAGAACGGCGACTCGGAAACGCCGAGGGCGACGCGAGCGGCGTAGAAGAACGGGAAGCTGCGCGCGAACGACGTCAGGACCGCGACCACCGACCAGGCCGTCGCCGCGATGGCGAACATCTTCTTCGCGCCGAACTTGTCGACCAGGAAGCCGGCCGGCAGGTTCGCGATCGCGTAGGGCCACGAGAAGGCCGACAGCAGCAGGCCCATCTCGATCGTGTTGAAGTGCAACTCCTTCGCGATCGTGGTGTTACCGATGCTCAGGGTGCTGCGGTCGAGGTAGTTCACGACGCCGCCGATCACCAGCAGGGCAATGAACATCCAGCGGACGCGCACCCGGTTCGTGGGTACGACGTCCGGCGTCGCGGTCGTGGTCGATGGTTCCTGCATGGTGTCCACTCCTTTGTGAGACTAGCCGCCGCTCTGGGGGCGGGGTGAAGGGGTTAGTTACGGGCGTCTCGCACGGCGGCGAGGAAGGTGCGGGCGGCCTCGGTGACCAGGGAGTAGTCCCCGGTCGCGCGGGCGGCCTTGGTGATGTAGCTGCCGACGCCGACGGCGGTGGCCCCGGCGGAGAACCAGTCGCCGACGTTGTCGATGTTCACTCCGCCGGTCGGCAGGATCGGCACCTGCGAGAGCGGCGCGAGCACGGTCTTGACGTAGTTCGGACCGACGAACTCGGCAGGGAAGAGCTTGACGATGTCGGCACCGGCCTCGATCGTGTTCAGGATTTCGGTCGGCGTGAACGCGCCACTGATCGAGACGGCCTGGTAGCGGTTCGCGACCGCGAGCATCTCGGGGTTGAGCTGCGGGCTGACGAGCATCTGCGCGCCGGCGGTGATGGCGGCGAAGGCCGCCTGGGCATCGAGCACGGTGCCGGCGCCGATGACGACGTCGTCCTTGTTCTCCTGCGCGAGCCGCTCGATGACGCGCAGGGCGTTCGGGACCGAGTAGGTGATCTCCAGCGCGCGGATCCCGCCGGCGATGGCCGCCGTGGCGACCTCGTAGGCCTCGTCCGCGTCGTCGAGCCGGACGATGAGGAGGACGCCGTCACCGACGAGGGTCTCGAGGTTGCGCAACTTTGTGAACATAGTTTCGCAGATTACCCCACCGATTCCCATATCGCAACATTGATGTGAAGATATGTTAAGTTTGGAGTCGTTCCGCACGTCAGGCGTGGTCAGCGGGGGAGAGTCGCACGATGGAGTCGTCAGCACCGTTGATCCCCGAGCAGCGCCATCAGAAGCTGCTCCAGCTCCTGCGCCAGGAGGGCGTGCTCAGCACGCGCAGCCTCACCGCCTACCTGGGCGTCTCGCACATGACCGTCCGCCGCGACATCGCGAGCCTCGAGGCGTCCGGGCAGGTCGTCTCCGTGCCCGGTGGCGTCCGGATTGCGAAGTCGTCCGGGCAGGTGCCGCCCCAGGAACGCCAGCAACGGGCCGTGCTCGAACTGCCGCGCAAGCGCGCGATCGCCGCGCTCGCGGCCGAGGCGGTCAAGGACGGCATGGTCATCTACCTCGACGCCGGCACCACGTGCCAGTCGGTCGTCCCGTTCCTCGCCGGGCACCGCGACCTGACCGTCGTGACGAACGACTTCTACGTCGTTGTCAGCCTGTTCGAGCACCCGGAGATCGAGGTCATCCACACCGGCGGCGTGGTCGACAAGCCGAGCGCGTCGAGCAGCGGCCGACTGGCGGCCAACACCCTGTCGTCGATCAACCTCGACATCTTCTTCATGAGCACCGGCGCCTGGGGGCTGTCCCGCGGGGTCAGCGCGCCCTCGCTCGACAAGGTCGAGCTCAAGCGCGCGGCCATGGAGGTCGCCTCGAGCTGCACGCTGCTGGCCGACAGCACGAAGTACGGGACGTTCTCGAAGTACCAGGTCACCACGATCGAGCAGCTCGACACGATCATCTCCGACAGCGAGCTGCCCGCCGACACCCAGCGGCGCATCGAGGAGCTCGGGGTCGAGATGCGCGCGGCGGCACTCTGAGCACGAAGCCCCTCCCACCCAAAACCCGCAACGTCCGAGCGTTGACGTCCTATAGGACGTCAACGCTCGGACGTTACGGGGGATGAGGGGGGAGTGCCCGGTGCGGCGGGGTGGCCGTGGGCGGAAAAGGCGAGCGTGATCTGCGCCACTGCGTGGCAGGATCTGCGGGGTGCTGCTCACCGTGACCTCGACCGCGCCGTCGGCCACTGATCTGGGCTACCTGCTGCACAAGCACCCCGCGAAGGTTCAATCGTTCGACCTCGGGGTCGGTACCGCCCACGTGTTCTACCCTGAGGCGACCGACGAGCGGTGCACGGTCGCGCTGCTGCTCGAGGTCGACCCGATCGCGCTCGTGCGGGGCAAGTCGGGTGCGAGGCCGCGGGGCGGTGGCGGGTTCACCCTCGCCCAGTACGTCAACGACCGCCCGTACGCGGCGTCGTCCATGCTCGCCGTGGCGCTCGGCAAGGTGTTCCGGACCGCGATCGCCGGCCGCTGCGAGCTGCGGCCCGAGCTCCCGGGACAGTTCCTGCCGTTGACGATCCACGTCCCGGCGCTGCCGTGCCGGGGCGGCCCGGGGCTCGTCGAGCAGCTGTTCGCGCCGCTCGGCTGGCAGGTCCAGGCCGTGCCGGTCGCGCTCGACCCGGACCTGCCGCAGTGGGGCGACTCGCGGTACGTCGAGCTCACGCTCACCGGCACGCTGCGCCTCGCGGACGCGTTGAGCCACCTGTACGTCCTGCTGCCCGTGCTCGACGCCGACAAGCACTACTGGGTCGGCGACGCCGAGGTCGACAAGCTGCTGCGTGCGGGGGAGGGCTGGCTCGCGACCCACCCGGACCGGGACCTCATCGCGCACCGCTACCTCGCGAACCAGCGCAGCCTCGCCGAATCGGCCATCGCGCGGCTCGCCGAGGTCGACGACCTGGTGCCGGGCGTGCTCGACGCGGCGTCCGAGGAGGACGGCGTCGGGGCCGGCATCGTGGCGGACGACGTCGTGGCGGACCGCGTCGTCGCGGACGACGTCGTCGCGGGCCGCGTCGATGCCGTGCTCCCCGCCGTCCCGCTCGCGACCAGGCGGGTGGCGGCGGTCCTGGCCGAGCTGCGCGCGTCGGGTGCGCGGAGCGTCGTCGACCTGGGGTGCGGTGAGGGACGGCTGCTCGGCGCCCTGCTCGAGGACCGCTCCTTCGCGCGCCTGCTCGGCGTGGACGTCTCGCACCGGGCGCTCGAGGGCGCGGCTCGCCGGCTGCACCTCGATCAGCTCTCGGACCACCAGCGCGAGCGGATCGAGCTCGCCCAGTCCTCGGTGACCTACAAGGACGCCCGGGTCGCCGGCTACGACGCGGCCGTCCTGATGGAGGTGATCGAGCACGTCGACCCGCCCCGGCTCGCCGCCCTGGAGCTCGCCGTGCTCGCCCACGCACGCCCGGGCACCCTCGTCGTGACGACGCCGAACGCGGAGTACAACGTGCGCTTCGAGACCCTGGACGCGGGCCACCTGCGCCACCCCGACCACCGGTTCGAATGGACGCGCGCCGAGTTCGAGGCCTGGGCTGGCGCCGCCGCCGCGAGGTTCGGGTACGCCGTGCGGTTCGCCCCCGTCGGCGAGGTGGACCCCGACGTCGGCCCGCCGACGCAGATGGCGGTGCTGACCAGGGTCGATGCCGACCACCGGGCGCCGGGCGCCAACGTCGTGCAGGAGAAGACCCGATGACCGCGCTCGCGATCCCTGACCTGAGCCTCGTCGTCCTGGTCGGGGTGTCCGGCTCGGGGAAGTCGACCTTCGCGGCGACGCACTTCGCCCCGTTCGAGGCCCTGTCCAGCGACTTCTGCCGCGGCCTCGTCTCGGGCGACGTGAACTCCCAGGCGGCCACCAAGGACGCGTTCGACGTGCTGCACTACATCGCGGGCAAGCGCCTGGACGCCGGCCTGCTCACGGTGGTCGACGCCACGAACGTGGAGCCGCACGCGCGCAAGGCGCTGGCCACCCTGGCCAAGGCGCACGACGTGCTGCCGGTCGCCATCGTGCTGGACGTGCCCGAGGAGGTCTGCGTCGCCCGCAACACCTCCCGCCCGGACCGCGACTTCGGCGCTCACGTCATCCACCGCCAGCGCGACCAGCTGCGACGCTCGCTGCGCGGACTGGCCCGCGAAGGATTCCGGACGATCCACGTGCTGAACGGGGTCGAGGAGATCGCGGCCGCGCAGATCGTGCGCGAGCCGCTGCGCAGCGACCGGCGCGACGACCACGGACCGTTCGACGCGATCGGCGACGTGCACGGCTGCCGCGGCGAGCTCGAGGCGCTGCTCACCGCCCTCGGGTATGAGCTCGTCCGAGACGCCGACGGTCGGCCGGTGGACGCCGTGCACCCGCTGGGCCGTCGGGCGCTGTTCCTGGGCGACCTCGTCGACCGCGGGCCCGACACCCCGGGGGTGCTGCGCCTGGTGATGGGGATGGTCGGGGCCGGGCACGCCCTCGCGGTCCCGGGGAACCACGAGAACAAGCTCGTGCGCGCGCTCGACAAGCGTCCGGTCACGGTCTCGCACGGGCTCGCGGAGACCCTCGAGCAGCTCGGATCCGAGCCCGCGGAGTTCCGGGCCGAGGTGCGCGCCTTCTGCGACGGCCTCGCCGCGCACCTCGTGCTCGACGGCGGCCGGCTCGTCGTCGCGCACGCCGGTCTGAAGGAGGCGTACCACGGCCGCGCGTCGGGCCGGGTGCGCAGCTTCGCGCTCTACGGCGACACCAACGGTGAGACCGATGAGTACGGGCTGCCCGTGCGCTACCCGTGGGCGGACGAGTACCGGGGCCGGGCGACGGTGCTGTATGGGCACACCCCCACGCCCGTGCCGCAGTGGGTCAACAACACGCTGTGCCTCGACACCGGGTGCGTGTTCGGCGGGCACCTGAGCGCGCTGCGGTACCCCGAGCGGGAGATCGTCCAGGTCACCGCCGAGCGGGTCTGGTACGAGCCGGCGAAGCCGTTCCCCGTTGCCGGGACCGGCTCCGGCGCCCAGCGTGAGCCGGACCTGCTGGACCTGACCGACGTGCTGGGCAAGCGGATCGTGGAGACCACGACCCACGGGCGCGTGAACGTCGATGCGGCGAACGCGGTCGGCGCGCTGGAGGTCATGAGCCGGTTCGCCGTCGACCCACGGTGGCTGCTCTACCTGCCCCCGACCATGAGCCCGTGCGCGACGTCGACCGATCCGCGCCTCCTCGAGCACCCGGCCGAGGCGTTCGCGTCCTACCGGGCCGACGGCGTCGGGACGGTCATGTGCGAGGAGAAGCACATGGGCTCGCGCGCCGTCGTGCTCGTGTGCCGCGACGCCGAGGTGGCCAGTACCCGGTTCGCGATGCCCGACGGCGTGACGGGAACCGTGCACACCCGAACCGGCCGGCCGTTCTTCGATCCGGCGCTGACCGAGCAGCTCCTGGCGCGGGTGCGGACCGCCGCCGACGTCGCCGGCCTGTGGGACACCGCGGGTCGTGAGGGCGTGCGGTCCGGCTGGCTGCTGCTGGATTGCGAGCTGATGCCCTGGTCGGCGAAGGCCGAGGAGCTGCTGCGCACCCAGTACGCGAGCGTGGGCGCCGCCGCACGCTCCGCGCTGTCGGCCGCCGTCCGGGCGCTCGAGGCGGCCGACGCCGCCGGGCTGCCGGTCGCAGGGCTGCTGGAGCGCACGCGCGCCCGCGCCGCGAACGCCGAGCGGTTCACCGCCGCGTACCGGCGGTACGTGTGGCCCGTCGACGGTCTGACGGGGGTGCGACTCGCGCCGTTCCAGCTGCTCGCCGCCGAGGGGCTGACGTTCGCGGGCCGCGACCACCTGTGGCACCTCGAGGTCGCCGACAGGCTCGTCGCCGCCGACTCCTCCGGGCTGCTGCAGACCACCCGGCGGCTGGTCGTCGACCTCGCCGACCCCGACTCGATCGCCGCCGGGACGGCGTGGTGGGAGGAGCTCACGGGTTCGGGCGGGGAGGGCATGGTCGTCAAGCCGCTGGCCAACCTGGTGCGAGCCCGCCGCGGGCTCGTGCAGCCCGGGGTCAAGGTGCGCGGCCGGGAATACCTGCGGATCATCTACGGACCGGACTACACCGAGCCCGCGAACCTCGCACGGCTGCGGTCTCGGGGGCTGGGGCACAAGTGGTCGATGGCGCTGCGCGAGTACGCCCTCGGGCTGGAGGCGCTCGAGCGTGTCAGCGCAGGGGAGCCGTTGTGGCGGGTGCACGAGGCGGTATTCGCGGTGCTGGCGCTGGAGTCCGAGCCGGTGGATCCGCGGCTGTGAGGCACGGACCTTCGCGAGGTGACGATCGGCCCACTCGCACGTCGCATGTTGGTAACCATCTGTCGTGCGCGGACGAGGTCGCGGCCGACGTCCTCCTCCGGACTCCCGGTCGGCCATCCCTCTCGGGCGCGGGCGAAACGTCGCCGTCGTTGACGATCCGGTTGCCGGCGGCATCGCGTGCCCGCTTGGATGCGTTGGCGGCGCGGGACGAACGGCGGGCCTCGGAGATCGTCAGAGATGCCCTGGACGAATACCTTGCGCGCCATGCGGGTTGAGCGCCAGGCGATGATCACGGTCGTCCGCGAGGCGTCCGAGCCCTGACGGCATCGGGCGCATCCGCGGGCCTGTTACTTCCGGGTCAGGACGAGCCGGACCTCGAGCCCGACCCGGCGATCAGCTGGGACGAGGAGCGGTCCAGGATCGTCCGCGAGGCGCTGGGATCCTGGACCGTTCCGGAGGAGCAGGTCGTCCCTAACCCTTGAGCAGCCCGCCGCCCACCCAGGCACGGATCGCGGCCACGTCCTGCGGGCTGAGCTCCATCCGCGCGCCTCGGCACAGCCCGATGACGTTGTCCGCCCAGGTCTCGGCGACCTTCTGTGCGGAGGGCTTCGCCGTCAGGTCCAGCCCGGCGTAGAGCACCCCCGCGATCACGGTGTTGACCGACGCTCGGCCGATCGGCGCGCCGGCCGCCTGGCACGCGTCTCGTACCCGTCGGGAGGTCTCGGGCCGAACGAACGGGACGGCGCGCACGTCGTCGGCCAGGGTGGTGAGGAGGATGCGGTACCGCTCGGCAGGCAGGTTCGGGATGTCAGTGACGTCGACGACCTGGCGCTGCAGCGGCGGCAGGTTGACCCCGCTGGCACCCGGCAGGTCCGCCTCGCTGAACCGTTTCGCGTCCCAGACGTACCCCGGCGCGGGGCGCGACGCAGATGCCAGCTCCGGGACCGTGCGGGCGAGCCAGGGGAAGAAGCTCCCGGCGCCGTCCCAGCTCGAGGTGCGCAGCGAGTCGTCCGCCCTCTCGGCGGCCTCGGCCACCACGCCGCCGGTGAGCGGGCGGTCGGCCGTCCGTACGAGCCGCAGGACGGCCTTGCGAGCCTGGCCGTCCACGCTCGATGCCGACGGTACCGGCGCCGATGCCGGCGTCGGAGACTTCGTCCCGTTGCCCGCGGCCCGTGCGCCGCTGCGCGCGTTCGCCTCGGTCCCGGGCTCGGCCAGTTCCCGCTGATCGGGATCCTTCACCAGCTCGGCCAGCTCGTCGGCGGTGATGACGGTGTCCGCCACCGCCCGGTAGGCGCTGGCGG
>NZ_DATCNW010000208.1:0-4084 GCF_036565025.1 Pengzhenrongella sp. | reverse complement strand
CATGGTCATGCTCGCCGAAGGCGTCGAAGACGCCCAGGTCCTGGACAGCCTCACCGCATGGCGCTGCGACCTCGCACAGGGCTACCACATCGCCCGCCCGATGGCCCCGGAGCTGTTCGAACCGTGGCTCGCCGCCCGCGGCGCAGCGCGCACCGACCTAGCCGACCACCCGGTCTGAGGCGCGCCCGCAACCCCCCGTCCGCTCGCCGAGAAGTCAAAATCCGCCCATCCGGATCGAATCCGATGGGCGGAAATCGACGTCTCGGCGGCAGATGGCGGCCGGATCAGCGGTTGGCATTCGACGGAAGTCGGCGAAGGTAACTGCTTCACTGGAGGCAGCGGGTGTCAGTTGTTCGACGAACCGCCCCAGGAAACCCTGGGTCAACGTTGGCTCGACCGGTGAAAGCGGGCGCACCTGTGGACGACCACGCCGCCGGGCGCTCCATGCAGATCGTGCCGTGGTCGGACGGCGACCTCGACCTGCTCCGCGCGATCAACACCCCGGAGATGACCGAACATCTCGGCGGCCCGGAGTCCGAGGCGCAGACCGTGATCCGGCACGACCGCTATCTGACGCTGAATGCGAACGACACCGGCAAGATGTTCCGGATCGTGCTGCTTCCCGAGCGGGTCCCGGTGGGGGCGATCGGCTACTGGGAGCGGGACTGGAACGGGGACACCGTCTATGAAGCCGGCTGGAGCGTCCTGACGTCGCACCAGGGACGCGGACTCGCGTCGACCGCCGTCGGCGCCGTGATCGAGGCCGCGCGCGCCCAGCGCAGGCGCGCGCACCTGCACGCCTTCCCGTCCGTCGACAATCCGGCGTCCAACGCCATCTGCCGCAAGGTCGGGTTCGACCTCGTCGGCGAGTGCGAGTTCGAGAACCCCCCGGGCACCCTGATGCGCTGCAACGACTGGCGGGTCGCCCTCACATAGCGGTCCGCGCCGCCTCGTCAGTCCGGCGGCGGGAGGGTGACGCCGAAGCCGGCGACGGCCAGGCGCAGCACGACCTGGCCGGGCCGGAGCAGGTCCGCGATCTTCGCGGCGCTGAGCACCTCGAGCTCGGCGAGCCGGACGGCGTACTGCGCCGGCCCCGCGATCCGCGCATTGTGCAGCTCGAGCGTGTTGTGCCAGACCTTCTGGCGCGCCTCGCGCAGGAACCGTTTGGAGCCCTGGTGGTTCAGCGGGGTCAGGACCCGGTCGAGCAGGGTCCGGTGGCCGGCCAGCTCGTCGTCCTCGGCCGCGACCCGGGACGCCAGGATGCGGTCGATGTGTTCGTGGTCGCGGCGGCGCCGGTCGAGCAGGGCGGCGTCGGCGAAGTCGTCCTCGCTGATGACCGCGAGCAGGGCCTGGGGCAGGTCGTAGTTCACGTGGGCGTTGATGCCGAGCAGGACATGCCGCAGCGGTGGCAGGGCGGGCGGCGCCGCGAACGCCAGCCGCCACGGGCGGGGGGCCCGTCCGCCGCCCGCCAGCTCGGTGTCCAGCGCCGCGAGGTACAGATCGGCGAACGCGACATCCCAGCGCTCCACCCAGTCCGGGTCCTCGAAGACTCCGCCCGCGACCGCTCGGCCCACCGCCAGGGTCGTGCGCTGGTAGGTCGTCAGGAACACGCGCTGGTGCGCGAGCCGGGGCGGGAGCCGGTCCAGGCGCTCGCGCATGCCCGCGACGACGGCCGCGATCGGCTCGGGCTGGCCGGCTGCGTGTTCGTTGAGGATCGCCATGATCGTTCCTTGCCTCGCGTGCGTGCCGGGCCGGACACAGCGATTCTCGTCCGCCCCGGAGTGCGCCGCCATCGGCCGTGACCGGGCGAGCGGTGGCCGGCGGGCCTATCGTCGGTAGGTATGGCGAGCACCGTGCGCGTGACTGCTCGGGACGACCGCGTCCTGGCCTACGTCCGGGGGTTGTCCCTGGTGATCATTCCGTTCCTGCTGGCCGCGTTCGTCGTGCTGTACGTCTTCCCCAGCGACACGACGCGGCTGTTCGCGTGGACCATCACCTCGACGATGACGTCGATGGTGCTTGCGTCGGCCTACCTCGGCGGCGCCTACTTCTTCGTCCGAGTGCTGCGCGAGCCGCGCTGGAACGCGGTGCGGACGGGGCTCTTGTCGGTCTCCCTCTTTGCGGGCCTGCTCGCCGTCGCGACGATCGTGCACTGGGACAAGTTCAACCACCGGGCCGTGGCGTTCTGGCTGTGGGCCGGCCTGTACCTCACGACGCCGTTCCTGGTCCTCGGTGGCTGGCTCGCCAACCGGCGGTTCGCCGCGCCGCCCGGACTCGACGAGCGCCGCCTCGGCGTGGCCGCGCGATGGTGCATCGGCGCGGTCGGGCTGCTCGCGCTCGTCCAGGGCATCGTCATGTTCCTCGTGCCGGCCCAGGTCATCGCGATCTGGCCATGGGCACTGACGCCGCTGACGTGCCGCGTGGTCGGCGCGGTGTTCTGTCTCGGCAGCGCGGGCATCGGGGTGCTCGTCGATCCTCGGTGGTCGTCGGTCCGCTTGATGTTCCAGGTGGAGGGGCTGATGGTCGCGCTCATGCTCGTCGCAGGGGTGCGGGCTCGGGCCGAGTTCGATACCGGTCGATTCCTGACCTGGCTGATGCTCGGCGGGTTCGTCGCCGTGCTGCTGGGATCGGCGAGGCTCTGGTACCTGATGGAGATCCGGCACCGGCAAGCGGGGGTCGGCGCGGACTAGCGCGGCAGGTCCGCATGCGCTGCGCTGTGGGCGGCGAGCCACGGTTCGAACAGCTCCGGGGCCATCGGGCGGGCGATGTGGTAGCCCTGTGCGAGGTCGCAGCGCCATGCGGTGAGGCTGTCCAGGACCTGGGCGTCTTCGACGCCTTCGGCGAGCATGACCATGCCGAGGTCGTGGGCGAGCCGGACGGTGCTGCGCACGATCGCGGCGGCGCGGCGGTCCGTGCTCAGGTGGGTGACGAAGCTGCGGTCGAGCTTGAGCTCGTCCACCGGCAGCTCGTGCAGGTAGGACAGGGAGCTGTACCCGGTCCCGTAGTCGTCCACCGCGAGGCGCACGCCCAAGGCGCGCAGGTCGGTCAGCACGAGCTGGGAGCGGGCGGCGTCGGCCATCAGCACGTTCTCGGTGATCTCCAGCACGAGCGCCCGGGCCGGCACGTCGTGGGCATCGAGCAGCGCGCGCACCTGGGCGGGCAGGGCCGTGTCCTGCAGGTCGGACACCGACAGGTTGACCGCGACGTGCAGGTCGTGGCCCGCCTCGCGCCAGGACCTGACCGCCCGCAGCGACTGCCCGAGCACCTCGCGCGCGATGTCGCGCATCAGCCCGGCCTGCTCGGCGAGCGGCAGGAACCCGTCGGGGTAGAGCAGGCCGCGCGTCGGGTGCTGCCAGCGGACCAGTGCCTCGGCCCCGACGACGCGGCCGGTGGCCAGCTCGAGCTTCGGCTGGAAGTGCACGACGAGCTGGCCGGTGACCAGTGCGGTGCGCAGCTCTTCGAGGGTCTGCCGGCGGTTGCGGGCGTCGCCCGCCTCGCCCGGCTCGTAGATGGCGCACCCGATGCCCGCGCGCTTGGCCTTGTACATCGCCAGGTCGGCGCGCTGCAGCAGGAGCGCGGGAGTCGAACCGTGTGTCGGCGCGAGAGATATCCCGATGCTCGCCTCGATGTGCATCGGCATTCCGTCGAGCACGAAGGTGTCGCGCAGCACCGCGTTCATCTCCCGCGCGACGCGGGTCGCGGTGGGGCCGTCGGCGCCGCGCAGCAGCACGGCGAACTCGTCACCGCCCATCCGCGAGAGCCGCGCCTCCTCGTCCAGGACCCGGGAGAGCCGTGCGCCGACCATGCGTAGCAGCCGGTCACCGACCGGATGGCCGAAGCTGTCGTTGATCTCCTTGAACCGGTCGAGGTCGATGAGCAGCAGGGCGTAGCTCGGGCCGATGCTCTCCGCCTCGGCGAGCTCCTCGAGGAGCGCGCGCCGGTTCGGCAGGTTGGTCAGGTCGTCGGTGCGGGCCTGGCGGCGTGCCTCGCCGAGGCTGCGGACCTCCCGCAGGGTGAGCGTGGTGCGCGCGAGCGCGAGGCAGATGGTGGCCCCGGCCAGCCACACGACGAGGCGGTCGCCAGG
>NZ_DATCNW010000207.1:0-13375 GCF_036565025.1 Pengzhenrongella sp. | reverse complement strand
CCCACCCCCCAACCGCCACCCCCCAACCGCCACCTTGTCTCCGTGGCCGACGAGGGTCGATTCGGTCCGCGAGATGGGAGTTGTTGTCGCCAGATTGCGCCGAAAATACGACAACGATTCCCAGTTCGCGGCGCGAGCGAGCCCGAGAGCGGCGCCGAGCCCATCGGTGTCGATGCCGGGCCGACGCCGTCAGCGTCGACGGCGGGCTCGACCCTGAGCACCGTGGGTGGGCCCGCTCAGTGCATCGCTCTGTGCAGCCAAAGTGCAGTGAATGAGGCGTTTTGGTGCACTTTCGCTGCACTGAGCGCTGCACTGAGCGCTGCACTGAGGGCGAGCCGGCCGGCTGCCAATCTCGCGGCAGCGACTCGCGGACGACGACGCGCGCGGGGCTTGGTCGGCACGGCCGGGCGGTTGGGCGACGGCGACGGCGACGGCGACGGCGACGTCTGCGGAAGCCCAGCCGACCCCCAGAAGAACCGACAAATCGGGCACGCGCTGCGCGGTCGTAGAGTGCTCGCTCGTGAAGCCCACGATCGGAGTACTTGCCCTGCAGGGCGACGTCCGCGAGCACATGCATGTCCTCGAGGCGTCCGGCGCCTCGGCCGTGCAGGTGCGCCGCGTACGCGAGCTCGACGACATCGACGGGCTGGTGATCCCTGGTGGGGAGTCCACGACGATCGACAAGCTGTTGCGCGCGTTCGACCTGTTCGACCCGCTGCAGGAGCGCCTTCGGTCCGGGCTGCCGGCCTACGGATCGTGCGCCGGGATGATCCTGCTCGCGGACCGGCTCGTCGGCGGCATCGAGGGGCAGCGCACGCTCGGCGGGCTCGACATCACGGTGCGACGCAACGCCTTCGGCCGCCAGGTCGACTCGTTCGAGACGGATCTGACCATCGCCGGGATACCCGGCGACCCGGTGCACGCGGTATTCATCCGGGCACCATGGGTCGAGGAGATCGGTCCGCGAGCCGAGGTCCTTTCCGCGGTCTCGACGGGTCCCGCCGCCGGTAGGATCGTTGCAGTGCAGCAGGGCCGTCTGCTCGCGACTTCTTTCCACCCCGAGGTCACCGGCGACCCTCGCGTGCACCGACTGTTCGTAGAGATCGTCCGCGACACACTTCGGGGCGCGCACCCGGCCCATGAGGGCCGAGCGTCGGTGGAGCGGGTCAGGGCGAAAACGAAGGGTAGTTAACGATGTCGGGTCACTCCAAGTGGGCCACCACCAAGCACCAGAAGGCCGTTGTCGACGCCAAGCGGAGCAAGCTCTTCGCGAAGCTGGTCAAGAACATCGAGGTCGCCGTCCGTACGGGCGGCCCCGACATGGCCGGCAACCCCACCCTGGTCGACGCGGTGCAGAAGGCCAAGAAGCAGTCGGTGCCGAACGACAACATCGACCGGGCGCTCAAGCGCGGGTCCGGCCAGGAGGCCGGCGCCGCTGATTACCAGTCGATCATGTACGAGGGCTACGGCCCCGGCGGGATCGCGGTGCTGGTCGAGTGCCTCACGGACAACCGCAACCGCGCGGCCTCCGATGTCCGGGTGGCGTTCACCCGCAACGGGGGCAACCTCGCCGACCCGGGTTCGGTCTCGTACCTGTTCCACCGCAAGGGCATCGTCATCGTGCCCAAGGAGGGCGACCTGACCGAGGACACGGTGCTCGACGCCGTCCTCGACGCCGGCGCCGACGAGGTCAACGACCTCGGCGAGGCGTTCGAGGTCGTCTCGGAGGCGACCGACCTGGTGCCGGTGCGCACCGCGCTGCAGGCGGCCGGCATCGAGTACGACTCGGCCGACAGCCTCTTCGTGCCCGCGCTCCAGGTCCAGGTCGACGTCAACGGGGCACGTAGGATCCTGCGCCTGATCGACATGCTCGAGGACAGCGACGACGTGCAGAACGTGTTCGCGAACTTCGACGCGTCCGACGACGTGATGGCCGAGCTCGAGGCCGAGGACGCCGAGTAGGCGCACCCGCGGATCGCCGCGCTCCGCTGTTGCGGCAGGGCGCGGCGTGAACTGCGTCGTTGTAGCCCGCTCGCCGGTTGCACCGCTCCGCGGTCGAGGCCCGCGCGCGGCGCGCGCTGCACCGTCGAAGGCCCGCTGCCTGCGACGATGACCGCGTGCGCGTACTTGGAGTCGACCCTGGCCTGACGCGGTGCGGGCTCGGCGTCGTCGACTCCCTGCCGGGTCGCCGGGCGGCGTTCGTTGCGGTCGGCGTCGTGCGGTCCTCGACCGAGGATGACATCGACCGTCGGCTGCTCGCCATCGCCGAGCAGATCGACGCGTGGATCGACCGCCAGGCGCCCGACGTCGTCGCGGTCGAACGGGTCTTCGCGCAGCACAACGTCAGCACGGTCATGGGGACCGCGCAGGTCGCCGGGATCGCGATGCTCGCCGCCGCCCGACGCCGCATCCCCGTCGCGCTGCACACCCCGAGCGAGGTCAAGGCCGCGGTGACCGGGTCGGGCCGCGCCGACAAGGCGCAGGTGCAGGCGATGGTGACCCGGATCCTCGGCCTCGCCGAGGTGCCGCGCCCGGCCGACGCCGCCGATGCGCTCGCCCTGGCGATCTGTCACCTGTGGCGGCCGGCCGGCGCCCTCGCGGCTCCGAAGCGCCCCCTGCAGTCGATGACCGTCGCCCAGCGGGCGTGGGCCGCGGCGGAGCACGCCTCGCGGCGCCCGACGCGTGGGTAACCCCGTAACGTCCGAGCGTTGACGTCCTATAGGACGTCAACGCTCGGACGTTAACGGGTGGGAGGTCTTTGCTACCGTGACACGCTTCGTACACGTGTTCGTCCGGGGTTCATTCGTGAAATGATCCCGGCGTGGCAGTGAAGCAGAGCGTCGCCGTGAAAGCAGAGACCGCAGTGCAGACCCTCAGGACCTCGACGTGATCGCCTCGGTCCGTGGCACCGTGCAGGCGGTGCGCCTGGACGCCGTGATCGTCGAGGTCGGCGGTGTGGGCATGCTCGTGCACGCGACCCCCGGCACCCTCGGGGGCCTGCGGGTGGGTGATACCGCGCTCCTGGCGACCTCCCTCGTCGTGCGCGAGGACTCCCTGACGCTGTACGGGTTCACGGATCCCGACGAGCGGGCGGTCTTCGAGATCGTGCAGACCGTCTCGGGCGTCGGTCCTCGGCTGGCCCTCGCGATGCTCGCGGTGCACGCGCCCGACGCCCTGCGCCGCGCGGTCGCCACCGAGGATCTCGTCGCGCTCAAGCGCGTCCCGGGCATCGGGCACAAGGGTGCCCAGCGCATCGTGCTCGAGCTGGGCGACCGGCTCGGCGCCGCGTCGGTAGCCTCGCCGGACGGCTCGCCCGCGCGCCGGGTCGGCGGCTCGGATCGCCGCACGGAGGTCGTCGAGGCGCTCGTCGGACTCGGGTGGAACGCCAAGGCGGCGGACGACGCCGTCGCCGCAGTCGTCGAGGCCAACCCCGAGCTCGCGAGCCTGACGACCGATCTCGAGGTGGGTGGCGTCCTGCGGGCGGCGCTCAGGTCGTTGGGATCCGGTCGTGGCTGAGGACATGGCGGGGGATCTGACTGACGACATGACCGACGACCTGACCGACGAGGACGCCGCCGTCACCACCGAGCGTCTGGTGCGACCCGGCGCGGACGACATCGAGCGCGCGGCCGAGGCTGCCCTGCGGCCCAAGCGGTTCGACGAGTTCGTCGGGCAGCGCGTCGTGCGCGACCAGCTCTCGCTGGTCCTGGAGGCGGCGCTGGGCCGCGGCCGCGCGCCCGATCACGTGCTGCTCTCGGGCCCGCCCGGGCTCGGCAAGACGACCCTCGCGATGATCATCGCGGCCGAGCTCGGTGCTCCGCTGCGGGTGACCTCGGGCCCCGCGATCCAGCACGCGGGGGATCTCGCGGCCGTGCTGTCCTCCCTCGAGGAGGGCGAGGTGCTGTTCCTGGACGAGATCCACCGCCTCGCTCGCCCCGCCGCGGAGCTCTTGTACGTCGCGATGGAGGACTTCCGGGTCGACGTCGTCGTCGGGAAGGGTGCGGGGGCCAGTGCGATCCCGCTCGCTCTGCCGCCGTTCACCGTGGTCGGCGCGACGACGCGCGCCGGCCTGCTCCCGGCGCCGCTGCGCGACCGCTTCGGGTTCACCGGCCACCTCGACTTCTACGCGATCGACGAGCTCGAGCAGGTGCTGGCCCGGTCGGCCGGCCTGCTCGGCGTTCACCTCGGGGACGACGCCGCCCACGAGATCGCCTCGCGCTCGCGCGGGACCCCGCGCATCAGCAACCGGCTGCTGCGGCGGGTCCGGGACTGGGCGCAGGTGCGTGGCAACGGACGCCTCGACCTGGAGGCCGCGCACGCGGCGCTCACGGTCTACGAGGTGGACGCGCTCGGCCTGGACCGACTCGACCGCGGGGTACTGACCGCCCTGTGCGTCCGGTTCGGTGGGGGACCGGTCGGCCTGACGACCCTGGCGGTCGCCGTCGGCGAGGAGCCCGAGACCGTCGAGATGGTCGCCGAGCCGTTCCTGGTGCGCGAGGGCCTGGTAGGGCGGACCGCGCGCGGCCGGGTGGCGATGCCCGCCGCGTGGGAGCACCTCGGCCTGACCCCGCCGACGTCGGGCACGACCCTGTTCTCCTAGCCGCTGCGGAGGGTGCGGGAATCTCCAAGAGCAGATGCAGGGCGAATCTTTGGGCATCCCGAGCCCGGGAGCCTAGACTGCGGCGACACCCTCAATAGCTCCGGAGACGTACTTACCCATGGATGCAAAGACCTTCATACCTCTCTTGTTGCTGGTAGGTGCGATGTGGTTCATGTCGAACCGCAACAAGAAGCAGCAGCGCAAGGCCGGCGACTTCCGCGCCAACCTCGAGGTCGGCCAGGACGTCATGACCGGCTCGGGTCTGTACGGCACGATCGTGGGCATCGAGGACGACGTCATCACCCTCGAGTCCACCCCCGGGAACGCGAGCCGCTGGATCCGCGCGGCGATCTCCAAGGTCATCGAGCCCCCCGTGCTCGAGTCGGACGCCGAGGACACCGACGACGTCGAGGACTTCACCGACGAGGCCGACGACGACTTCGAGTCCGAGAGCTCCGAGCGCACGCTCGACGTGCCCGACGATCTCTCCTCCCTCACCGAGACCCCTCGCAAGGACGACGACACCACCGACAAGAAGTGAGCTGACCGCCTCCTCGTCGATCCGGCAAGGGGGCGGGGACGGTCCACATCCCTCCACGGCTCGCGGTTCGCGGGCGGTGCGCGCACGAGAAGAGACACTCCGTTGGCTGCCACATCACGCCGCACCCGGCCCATCCGGACGCTGGTGACCCTCGGCGTGATCGCCGCCGCGCTCTTCGGCTCGCTGGTCGCGGGAACGAAATGGTCCGACGCGTCCCTGACGCCGAAGCTCGCCCTCGACCTGGAGGGCGGGACTCAGCTGATCATGAAGCCGGTCCCGACGGGCAAGCAGAAGATCACCGACCAGACGATCGCTGAAGCCATCCGGATCATCCGCCAGCGCGTCGACTCCTCGGGCGTCTCCGAGGCGGAGATCACCAGCCAGGGCGGCCAGAACATCGTGGTGGCGCTGCCCGGCAGGCCCGACCAGGCGACCCTCGACCTCGTGCGTACCTCGGCCCAGATGCGGTTCCGTCCCGTGCTCGTCTCGGCGGCCCCGACCGTGGTCAAGCCGCCGGCAGGCACCGCCCCGCTCACGCCGAAGGCGAAGCCGGACAGCCCCAGCGACGCCGCGTACTACGTCAACCAGAAGGTGCTCGACAAGTTCGACGCGCTGGACTGCACGAACAAGAAGAACCTGACCGGCGGTGACAGCGGAGCGGACAACCAGGCGCTCGTGGCCTGCGACAAAGAAGGCAAGTCCAAGTACGTGCTCGGGCCGGTCGAGATCCAGGGCAACGAGATCGCGCGCGCGTCGTCGGGCCTGAAGACCACCTCCACGGGCGCGACCACGAACGAGTGGATCGTCAACATCTCGTTCACCTCGAAGGGTCGCCCCGTCTTCCGCGAGGTCACGACCCGCCTGCAGAGCCTCAAGACTCCGCAGAACCAGTTCGCGATGGTGCTCGACGGCCTGGTCATCTCCGCTCCGTCCCTCGCCCCCGGCGTGATCATCTCGGACGGCAAGGCGGAGATCTCCGGCACCTTCACCCGCGAGAGCGCGGCCTCGCTGGCCAACCAGCTGAACTTCGGCGCCCTGCCGCTCACGTTCCAGGTGCAGAGCGAGGAGCAGATCTCCGCGACGCTCGGCTCCGAGCAGCTCCAGAAGGGCCTGCTCGCGGGCATGATCGGCCTGCTGCTGGTCGTCGTCTACTCGCTCTTCCAGTACCGCGCGCTCGGCTTCGTCACGATCGCGTCACTGGTGATCGCGGCCCTGCTCACCTACGGCGTGATCACGTTGCTGTCCTGGGTGCAGGGGTACCGACTGAGTCTGCCGGGTGTCGCCGCGCTGATTGTCGCGATCGGTATCACCGCCGACTCGTTCATCGTCTACTTCGAACGCATCCGCGACGAGCTACGCGACGGGCGCACCCTGGTCGGCGCGGTCGACAAGGGCTGGGGTCGCGCGCGGCGCACCATCCTGGCGTCCGACGCGGTCAACTTCCTCGCCGCGGTGGTCCTGTACTTCCTCGCCGTCGGCGGCGTCCGGGGCTTCGCGTTCACCCTCGGCCTGACCACGATCATCGACCTGTTCGTGGTGTTCGGGTTCACACACCCGATGATGCTGATCCTGGCCCGCACGAAGTTCTTCGGTGAGGGTCACACGTTCTCCGGTCTCGATCCGCGCCGGCTCGGTGCCACCGGCCCGCGCTACGCGGGCCGCGGTCGGGTGAAGGCACCCGGTTCGGGGCGTCCCGGGACCCTGGACGGCGGGCCGCAGGACGACGTCACCGGCGCTCCGGTGCCGGTCGGCGCGCGGACCGCGGACCTGTTCGGCGACGCGCCGCAGCAGACCATCGCCGAACGCCGGGCGGCCAAGCGTGCCGCCGAGCTCGCCCGCCTCGAGGACAGCGCGGCCGACGTCGGGCCCAACGTCCTGCCCGGGCAGCGCGGCGGCCAAGGCACCGATGCCGCTGCCGACTCCGATCCGTCCGCCGAGAGGAACGAGTCCTGATGGCCTCCGGTTTCGCCCAGTGGGGCAACGACCTGCACACGGGTCGCACGTCGTACGACATCGTCGGCAAGCGCCGGATCTGGTACTCCATCGCCATCGTGCTGGTCCTCGGTTCGGCGCTCCTGCTCGGCTTCAAGGGCCTCAACCCCGGGATCGAGTTCAAGGGCGGCTCACAGTTCACCGTCTCCGACGTGAAGACGACCGCTCAGCAACCCGCGACGGATGCGGTGGCGACGATCGCGCCCGCCGAAGCCGCGCGCGTGTCGACCCTCGGTGCGCACGCGATTCGCGTGCAGACCGAGACCCTCACCAACGACCAGGTCGAGAAGGTCGTCGGCGCGCTCGCCAAGGCGTACGACGTGCCGAGCGCGAACATCACGAGCTCGTTCGTCGGGCCGTCCTGGGGCCAGGACGTCTCCAGCAAGGCCATCACCGGCCTGGTGGTCTTCCTCGCCCTGGTCTCCGTGGTCATGACGATCTACTTCCGGGCCTGGCGGATGGCCGTGGCCGCCCTGATCGCGCTCGCGAACGACCTCACCTTGACCGTCGGGGTGTACGCGTTGGTGGGCTGGGAGGTCACGCCGGCGACGGCGATCGGCTTCCTGACGATCCTCGGGTACTCGATCTACGACACCGTCGTGGTGTTCGACAAGGTCCGCGAGAACACCGCGGGCGTGCTCGACCAGTCCAGGTCGACCTACGCCGAGCAGGCCAACCTCGCCGTCAACCAGACGCTCGTGCGGTCGATCAACACGTCCGTCGTGGCACTGCTGCCGGTGACCGCGATCCTCTTCGTGGGGACGTTCATCCTCGGGCCGGGCACCCTGCGGGACATTTCGCTCGCCCTGTTCGTCGGGATGGCGGTCGGCACGTTCTCCTCGATCTTCCTGGCCACCCCGCTCGAGGTCACGCTGCGCGAACGCGAGCCGGCCATCGCCGCGCACGACGCCAAGGTGCGCTCGTCGCGGGCCCGTGCCCTTGCGGGCGACGAGACCGGCGAGGCGGCCCTCGCGGGCGCTCCCGCCGGGTTCGGCGGGCACCTGCTCCCCGGGCAGCACCTCGGGACCGCGGCCCAGCCGAAACGACGCAAGCCGGCTCCTCGCAAGCCGGGAACGAAGTGACCGTGGCGGAAGAACTGGTGGCGCAAGAGCTCGTGCTCACGCTCGCGGAACGTTGCGCCCTGCTGATCCGGGACGTGCCCGACTACCCGGGACCTGGCGTGATGTTCAAGGACATCACCCCGCTGCTCGCCGACGGGCCCGCCTTCGCGGCCGTCGTCGAGCACCTGGCCGACGTCGCCCGGCTCGCCGGGGGGATCGACTTCGTCGCCGGGATGGAGGCGCGCGGCTTCATCATGGGCGCCCCGGTCGCGACGGCGCTCGGCGTCGGCTTCGTCCCGGTGCGCAAGGCGGGCAAGCTGCCCGGCCCGATGCTGGGCGTGGACTACGACCTGGAGTACGGCTCGGCGAGGGTCGAGCTGCACCACGAGACGATCGCGCCCGGCGCGCGGGTGCTCGTGGTCGACGACGTGCTGGCCACCGGCGGCACCGCTGCGGCGACGGTCTCGTTGATCGAGGAGGCCGGTGGGGTGGTCGTCGGGCTCGCATTCCTGCTCGAGCTGACCTTCCTCGCGGGCCGGTCGCGGCTCGCGGACCTGCCCCTGGACGTCATCCTCACCGTCGACTGAGCCGTCGCCGCGTACCGGATCGAGACCTCGCCTCCAGGGGCGTCTTTCGCCCTCGCGCGGAATGCGGCCGTAAAGTTGATGGTTGGTACCGGCACAGGTGAGGGGAGGTTCGAATGAGCGAGGAAACGCGCACGGCCCAGTCGGGCGTGCCCACGCCGCCCGAGCCGCCGGCCGAGACCGCCTCGGCGGGGAGCGGGGTTCGTTCGCGCCTGGTCCGGTTCGGGACCCGGAACAGCGGGACCACCCCGGCCCTCGAGCCGCTCATGCAGGCCATCCGGACGACCTATCCCAAGGCCGACCTCGCCGCCGTCGAGCAGGCGTACACGGTCGCCGAGCTGGCGCACCGCGGGCAGATGCGCAAGAGCGGCGACCCGTACATCACGCACCCGGTCGCGGTCGCGACGATCCTGGCCGAGCTGGGCATGACGACGCCGACCATCGTGGCTGCCCTCCTGCACGACACGGTCGAGGACACGGACTACTCCCTCGAGCAGCTCCGCAAGGAGTTCGGTCCTGAGGTCGCGATGCTCGTGGACGGGGTCACGAAGCTCGACAAGGTCACCTACGGCGACGCGGCGCAGGCCGAGACCGTGCGCAAGATGGTCGTCGCGATGTCGCGCGACATCCGCGTGCTGGTCATCAAGCTCGCGGACCGGTTGCACAACGCGCGCACCTGGAAGTTCGTGGCGGCGGAGTCCGCGGAGCGCAAGGCCCGCGAGACGCTCGAGATCTACGCGCCGCTCGCCCACCGGCTCGGGATGAACACGATCAAGTGGGAGCTCGAAGACCTCTCCTTCATGACGCTGTACCCGAAGGTCTACGACGAGATCGTGCACCTGGTGACCGAGCGGGCACCGGCTCGCGAGGAGTACCTCGCGACCGTCGGGGACCAGGTCGGCGCCGACCTGCGGGCGGCGAAGATCAAGGCCGCCGTGACCGGTCGGCCGAAGCACTACTACTCGATCTACCAGAAGATGATCGTGCGCGGGCGCGACTTCGCGGACATCTACGACCTGGTCGGGGTGCGCGTCCTGGTGGACTCGGTGCGGGACTGTTACGCGGCGCTCGGGGCGCTGCACGCGCGCTGGAACCCGGTGCCCGGCCGGTTCAAGGACTACATCGCGATGCCGAAGTTCAACCTCTACCAGTCGCTGCACACCACGGTGATCGGTCCTGGCGGCAAGCCGGTCGAGATCCAGATCCGGACGCACGACATGCACCGCCGCGCCGAGTTCGGCGTCGCCGCGCACTGGAAGTACAAGGAGTCGGCCAAGCACGCCGGGCAGGCGGACACCGGCGCGAACGACATGGCGTGGTTGCGCCAGCTCGTCGACTGGCAGAAGGAGACCGCCGACCCGTCGGAGTTCCTGGACTCGCTGCGCTTCGAGATCGCCGGGGCCGAGGTCTACGTCTTCACGCCGAAGGGCGACGTGATGGCGTTGCCGGCGGGCTCGACGCCGGTCGACTTCGCCTACGCCGTGCACACCGAGGTCGGGCACCGGACCATGGGTGCGCGCGTGAACGGGCGCCTCGTCCCGCTCGACTCGACGCTCGACAACGGCGACGTCGTGGACGTGCTCACCTCGAAGTCGGAGTCCGCGAGCCCGAGCCGCGACTGGCTGGTCTTCGTCAAGAGCCCGCGGGCCCGGAACAAGATCCGCCAGTGGTTCTCCAAGGAGCGCCGCGAGGAGGCCGTCGAGCACGGCAAGGACGCGATCGCCAAGGCGATGCGCAAGCAGAACCTGCCGATCCAGCGGCTGCTCTCGCACGAGGCGCTGGTCGCGCTCGCGCACGAGATGCGCCACGCCGACGTCTCGGCGCTGTACGCCGCGATCGGCGAGGGACAGGTGTCGGCCGCGACGGTCGTGCAGCGACTGGTGCAGTCGATGGGCGGCGAGCCCGGCGACGAGGAGGACCTGGCCGAGACGGCCCGGCCGGGCAGCAGCCCGCGGCGGGTGCGCACCGGCGATCCCGGCGTGGTCGTCAAGGGGGTCGACGACATCTGGGTGAAGCTCGCCCGGTGCTGCACCCCGGTGCCCGGGGACGAGATCATGGGCTTCGTCACGCGCGGGTCCGGCGTGAGCGTGCACCGCGCGGACTGCGTGAACGTCGAAGGACTGCGGGCCCAGCCCGAACGGATCGTCGACGTCGAATGGACCCAGGGCGGCACGTCGATGTTCCTGGTGCAGATCCAGGTCGAGGCCCTCGACCGGAGCCGGCTGCTCTCGGACGTGACGCGGGTGCTGTCCGACTCGCACGTGAACATCCTCTCGGCCAGCGTCTCGACCTCCCGGGAACGGGTCGCGATGTCCAAGTTCGTGTTCGAGATGGCCGAGCCGGGTCATCTGGCGTCGGTGCTCGCGGCGGTCCGCAAGGTCGAGGGTGTGTTCGACGTCTACCGGCTCACCGGTTCGCGGGCCGACAGCGCGCACGCCGCGAGCCTGACGACCCTGGGCTGAGCTCGCCGGGGGCGGGGCGAACCCCGCCGAGCGCGAGCATGACCTCGCGAGCCGCGCGCGTCTTGGGATGACCCGGCAGGGCGTCCAGCAGTCCCAGCGCGTGGGTCGCGTCGAGCCCGGCGCACCGCACGAGGCTCTCGAGCAGCTGCCCGGAGTCGTCCGGGCCGGACCAGCGGGCGACGTCGAGCGCGGTGCGTGCCACGCTCGTCACGCGAAGCGGCCCCACCACGACGACGTCGCTCGCCGTGAGCGCGCTCTCGTGCGGGACCCGGAGCGGGTGGGGATCCGGTCGGCGTGCCCGGGGCGCCACGATCACCTCGATCCGCCCCGGCAGCGGCCCGCCGGCGTGCACCCACGCCGCGGCGGCCCGCCCGACGACGCCGCGTGGGGGCACGAGATCGTGTACCGCGCTCGCGCGGATGTCGGGGGTCTCCGTCAGGTCTGCGGCGATCGCGAGGCCGCCCCAGACGTGCCGTGCGACGCCGTCGAGGATCATTGCCTGCCACGAGATGGCGCCGAACTCCACGGCGCGCAGCTGCTCGGGCACCGCGCACGGTGCCTGCGACATCCATGCCAGCGCGGTCAGCTCCATGCCTGGCAGCATCCCGGCCGATCGGGCGCCCGCGCCAGTGCGGGCCGCCGTCGCTGTGGACGACGTCCCGAACCCGTGCACCGGGGGTGGCCCCTGCGGCCCCACCCCCGCCACTCACCCCGCCACTCACCCGGCGACTCACCCGCTAACGTCCGAGCGTTGACGTCCTATAGGACGTCAACGCTCGGACGTTAGCGAGAAGATCAGCCGGAGATCAGCCGGAAGATCAGCCGGAGATCAGCCGCGGTGCGTGCGGATTCAGCCGCGGTGGTCGTCCGCCGCGCGCTGGACCTGCTCGAGCCATGCGCGCCGGGCCTCCAGCGCGGTGCGTGCCTCGTCGACCTTGCGCTTGTTGCCCGCCGCCTGGGCTGAGGCGAGGTCGGCCTCGAGGCCGGCGATGGCCGTCTCGAGCTGTGCGGCCGCGCCCTCGGCTCGCGCGCGGGTCTCCGGGTTGCCGCGGCTCCAGACCGCCTGGTCGGCGTCGCGGATCGTCGTCTCGACGGCCCGCAGCCGTGCCTCGATGCGCTGGACGTCGGCGCGCGGAACCTTGCCGGCCGACTCCCAGCGTTCCTGGAGGTCCCGCAGTGCGATCTTCGCGGCGGCGAGGTCCTTGACGGGGACGAGCTTCTCGGCCTCGGCGAGCAGGCGTTCCTTGACTCCGAGGTTGGCCCGGAACTCCTCGTCCGTGGCGGCCGACACCGCGTCGCGCGCGGCGAAGAACGCGTCCTGAGCACCGCGGAAGCGGGCCCACAGCGCGTCGTCGTCCTTGCGGCTCGCGCGCCCTGCCGCCTTCCAACGCGCCATCAGCTCGCGGTACGCCCCGGCGGTCGGACCCCACTCGGTGCTGCCCGAGAGGGCTTCGGCCTCGGCGACCAGCGCCTCCTTGGCGGCACGAGCATCGGCGTTGCGGGTCTCGAGCTCGGCGAAGAAGTGCCGGCGCTCCCGGTCGAACGACGTCCGGGCGTGGCTGAACCGCTTCCAGAGCGACTCCTCCGTCGGGCGGTCGATGCGCGGGCCGGAACGCTGGGCTTCCTTCCACTGGTCCAACAGGATGCGCAGCTGCTCACCGGCCGGGCGCCACTGGATGCGCTCGGGGTCGGTCGAGGTGATCTTCTCGGCCTGCTCCACGATCTCGGTGCGGGCGGCGACCGCGGCCTCCTTCGCGGCGGCACGCTCTGCCTCGACGACGGCGCGACGTTCCGCGGCGATCGAGCGCAGGGCGTCCAGGCGCGCGCGCAGGCCGTCCAGGTCGCCGACGGCGGCCGGCTCGGCCGTCTCCTCGGTGAGCTTCGCGAGCGTCTGGTCGATCTCCTTGACCGGCAGGTCGCTCGCGCCGAGGCGGGCCTCGAAGAGCACGACCTTCGCCTGCAGGTCCACGTAGCGCCGGACGTAGAACGACAGCGCGTCCTCGGCGCTCGCTGCGGGGTACTGGCCGACGATCCGCTCGCCCGCAGTCTCCCGGACGTACACCGTGCCGTCCTCGCTGACCCGACCGAAGGCGGTCGCCGCGGCGACCTCGGCGGCGTCGAGCGGCGGCGCGACC
>NZ_DATCNW010000206.1:0-7722 GCF_036565025.1 Pengzhenrongella sp. | reverse complement strand
GCGCGCCGGGGACACCCGCACCATCGACCAGCTCCGCGCCGACGCGTACACCAGCACGCTGCTCGGCGACGACGGCTGCACCTGCGCAGACGCGGGTGTGGCTGTCGGCGAGACCCGCGAACCGGTCAGCAACACCGAGACCGGCGCGGGCTCGAGCGCGGGCTCGGAGTCGGAGTCGGGGTCGGAGTCGGGCTCGGCCGCTGGCTCGGGCTCTGGCGCGGGCTCTGGCGCGGGCTCGGCTTTGCCTGGTGCCAGCCGCTGTGCGGCGGGTACGGGCAGCGGCATCGGCGGTGTCGCCGGGCAGGTGCGCGTCGACGTGACCGTGTCGCTGGCGACGCTGCTCGGGCTGGACGAGGACCCCGCCCAGCTCGCCGGGTACGGCGCGATCACCGCCCAGACCGCCCGGCGGCTCGCCGCGAGCGGGACCTGGCGGCGGCTGGTCACCGATCCGCAGACCGGCACCGTGCTGGACGTGGGCAAGACCCGGTACCGGCCGCCGGAGGATCTTGCGGAGATCATCCGCGCCCGCGACCCGTACTGCGTGTCCCCGATCTGCAACGCAGCCTCGCGCAACTGCGACCTGGACCACCGGGTGCCGTTCAACCCGGACGGCACCGGCGGAGCCACGTCCACAGACAATATTTCCCCAGCGTGTCGAAGGGATCACCTGCTCAAGACGCACGCCGGCTGGACGTACGACCGCGCCGACAACGGCACGATCACCTGGACCACGCCCACCGGACACACCTATGGCTACAACTCCCCGCCCCCGCCCGGACACGAGCACCTGCCGCAGGTCGAACCCGAACCCGGGCTCGACCCGGGTCCAGCGGCCGAGCCCGCGCCCAAGGCGGATCGGGAGTCGGAATGGGATGACCCGCCGCCGTTCTGATCCTGCAGGCGACGGAGACACGACCTAGCCGGCGGACTTCCGTGCGTGAACACGTTCGATGGCACCGTAGGTGAATCGATCCGTCTCGACGATCTCGAGGCCGAGCTGCCGGACGGTGTTGAGGGGGCGACGCGTGTAGTGCTCCCCCTGCAGCGGGATGGTTACCAGCTCGACGAGGTACTCAATGGCGCGCAGCCCCAGGTTGGACGCGACGATGTGGTCGGCGAGCAACAGACTGCCGCCGGGCCGCAGGACACGGATCGCTTCGCTGAGGGCGACCCGTTCGTCGGGGATGCAGCACAGGGCGAAGGTGCAGACCACCGCGTCGAACAGTTCGTCTTCGAAGGGCAGCGCCATCGCGTCTGCCCGTGCGAGCGTGATCGGTCGCGCCAACCTCGCGGCGCTGCGCTCGGCGGCCTGCACCATCTGCGGACTCCAGTCGACCGCGGTGAGCCGCACGTCGTCGGCGTAGTGCGGGAAGTTCAGCCCGGTGCCGACGGCCACTTCGAGGGTGGCCCCCGCGGCCCGCCGGCACACCCACTGTCGACTGTCGGCGAAGAAGCGACGTTCCGCCGAGGCGATCTTTCGCTCGTAGCTTGGGGCCTCTTTGTCCCAGTAGCCGATCAGCCGTTCGGGTCGTGACACCGTGGTTCCTCGATTCGTTGCGCGAACATGGTCTACGCCGCGATCCCGAAGTCCGACCGGCCGGAGCCACGCGGATGCACGACCCATCCTCACACCCGCGCGCGCAGGCCGAGCTGACAGTGCCCTGACGTCCTCACCTGCTTCCGCCGCCCATTGATGACCTGGGCTTCTGCTTTCCATGAGCGCGAGTGGTTGGACTTGTGAACCCAGCCTTCCTACGCTCGAAGGCGTCGCGAGAGCAAGATCGGTCCGTCGCCGACACCGCGAGCCGTCGCCGACGACGCCGCTCCACAACGCAAGACCGAAAGGAACGCGCCGCAATGAAGACCTTTACCCTGCCCGGGACCAGCATCCTCGCCCCGAATGTCGTGCTCGGCATGATGCGCATCGCCGAGAAGTCCGACGACGAGGTGCGCGAGCTCGTGCGCACGGCCAGGGATGCCGGCATCGACTTCGTCGACCACGCCGACATCTACGGCTCGTCGCTGCACGGCTGCGAGGCCCGGTTCGCTGAGGCGATGGCGCTGTCCGCCTCGCAGCGCGACGCGCTCACCATTCAGACCAAGTGCGGCATCGGGCGCGGGTGCTTCGACTTCTCCTACGAGCACATCATTACGTCCGTCGAGGGCTCGCTGGAGGCTCTGCGCACCGACTACATCGACATCCTGCTGCTGCACCGGCCCGACGCCCTGGTCGAACCCGAGGAGGTCGCCCGCGCGTTCGACGAGCTCGCCGCCGCCGGCAAGGTCCGGGCCTTCGGGGTCTCCAACCAGACCCCCGGCCAGATCGACCTCCTGCGCAAGCACGTCCGCCAGCCCATCGTGGCCAACCAGCTCCAGCTGTCGATCACCCACGCGCCGATCATCGCCCAGGGCGTCGCCACCAACATGCTCGCCCAGGACCAGTCGCTCACCCGCGACGGGGGCGGCATCGTGGACTACTGCCGCCTGCACGACATCACCATCCAGGCCTGGTCACCGTTCCAGGCCGGGTTCTTCACGGGCGTGTTCCTCGGCTCCCCGGACTACCCGGAGCTCAACGCCGTCATCGACCGACTCGCCGCTGCCTATGACGTCCCACCGATCGCCATCGCGACGGCCTGGATCACCCGCCACCCGGCCCAGATGCAGGTCGTCCTCGGCACCACCAGCCCCGAACGGGTAGCCGGTGCCGCACTTGGCTCGGAGCTCCCGCTCACCCGGCCCGAGTGGTACGAGCTCTTCCAAGCCGCCGGGCACATCCTCCCCTGAGTCCGCTCGTTTCCTAAGAGGAGTCGGCGCCGAGGAGTCGTCGTGCGGTAGCGAGGTCGCCGTCGACGGCGATCGACCCGTCGGCGAGGTGGTTGTCGAGCATGGCGGGTTCAGCCAGGACGGTGTTGAGGGTGGCCGGGTCGGTGCGCAGGCGCGCGTCGGCCACGGCCGGCTCGCCGGCCTGGATGTGTAGCCGCCCTGCCGCGCTGCTGACGGTCCAGGTGCGGTCGCCGAGTTCGATGGCGCACGTGGCGGGTGGTTCCGTCGGGTCATGGTGGTGTGATCCGCGCAGGAAGAGCAGGACGGACGTCGCGCTCACGGTGGGCGAGGCGGGCATCGGAACCCGCAAGCCCCACCCGCCGAGCGCGAGGACGGCCGGCTCCAGCTCGCGCCCGGATTCGGTCAGCTGGTAGACGACCGCGCCGGCCGGCGGGGGCAGCGTGCGCCGGGACACCACCCCGTGACCCTCGAGCTCGCGGAGCCGGTCGGTGAGCAGGTTGGAGCTCACCGCGCGCAGCGCGCGGCGCAGATCGCCGAACCGCTGCGGGCCGAGCAGCAGCTCGCGCACGACCAGCAGCGCCCACCGCTCCCCGACGACGTCGAGCGCGCGGGCTATGCCGCACGCGTCGTGGTAGCTCGTACGGTAGCGGCGGCGCTCGCCCCGAGCGGCGGCGCTCGCCCCGAGCGGCACCGCCTGCTCGCCGGCCACCGGAAGCGGGCGCTCGGTCCTCGATCCGCGCCCGCTCCTCGGCGCAGGCAGGAATTCGCTCATGGGACAGCCCGTCGTCCACTTCGAGATCATCGGCACCGATCCGCAGGCCCTGCGCCGCCGCGGGATGGGCTCGTTCGGCTCGTTCCCGCGCATCCTCGGCCTCGAGGCAACCGGCGTCGTCGTCGACGCACCGGGCGGCGAGTTCGCCCCCGGGGCCCAGGTCGCGGCCGTCATGGGCGGGATGGGACGCACGTTCGACGGCGGCTACGCGCAGTACACGCTCGTACCCGCGAGCACCGTCATCCCCTTCTCGAGCGCGCTCGACTGGGCGACTCTCGGCGCGATCCCGGAGATGCTGCAGACCGCGTACGGGTCGCTCACCACGGACGTGGACGCGGCACCCGGCAGCTCCCTGCTCATCCGCGGCGGCACCTCCTCGATCGGCCTTGCCCTCGCCGTGCTCGCCAAGCGCGGCGGGATCACCGTGCTCTCGACGACGCGCAACGAGGCCAAGGCGGGCCTCCTGACCAGCGCCGGCGTGGATCCCGTGCTCATCGACACCGGAACGATCAGCGCTGCGGTCCGCGCGATCGTGCCCGACGGCGTCGGCGGCGCCGTCGAGCTCGTCGGAACTCCCACCCTCCGCGACACCCTGCAAGCCACGGCGGTGCACGGCACCGTCTGCTTCACGGGCATGCTCTCCGACGAGTGGACGGTGCCCGACTTCTATCCGATCGACTTCATCCCGAAGGGCGTGCGCCTCACCGCGTACTCGGGCGAGGCGAGCGACCTCCCCGCGCACGTGCTGCAGGAGTTTCTCGACGCCGTCGCCAATGGTGACGCGACCGTGCCGATCGGCAGGATCTACACCCTCGACGAGTTCGCGCAGGCCCACCGCGACATGGAGAGCGGTGCCGTCACCGGCAAGCTCGTCGTCACCACCCGCTGACCAGGTCCGCGCTACGCCGCTTTCCCGAACTCGGACCGGACGGCGCGCCGGCGCACGACCGCGCCGTCCGGGACGACAGCGTCGGGCGCGATCCGCACCCCGCGCCCGATCACGACGTCGGACCCGACTCGTGAGCCGGTGCCGATCCACGACCCGTCCTGCGCTCGCGTGCGCGCGCCGAGGTGCACATTCCCGGCGACGACAACGTCCTTGCCGATGACCACGTCGTAGTCCAGCCAGCTGCCCGCGCCGATCCTGGACCGGTCGCCCACCTGCGCACCGGCTTCGACGTAGGCCGTCGGCGCTACCATCGCCCCCTCGTGCACCCGCGCCCGCGGCGAGACCAGCCCGCCACCGTTGGCGTGCCGCACGTAGCGCACCACCCGTCCGTCGTCGTCCTCGAACTCAACCTTCGCTGCCATGTATCCCTTTCTTGAGCGTGCTTCCAGTTGTCATAACGTGCGACGTGCCGCAAGGATTCCAACGCTGCTACGTCCCGGGTGCTCGGGCTGTCACTTGGGAGCAACATGGAGGCGTCACAGTTGTCGAAGGAGGCCGAGATGGGATCTCAGCACGGGAGCGACGATGAGCGGCGCGGGTTCCAGCAGCTGATTCGGCTGCTCACGTTCGGGCTGGTCGTTGCCTCGGTCGTGAAGGAGTTGCGCACTCCGGCCGACGAACGGACATGGCACGGTGTCGTGGCCGGATTCGTCCCTTACGACTTTCGAATGCCCTCCGTCGCTCGGTTCCGTGCGCGAATGTGGGACCCCGAGGGCGAGCATCTCGTCAGCCCACAGGTGTTCGGCGTCGGCTGGACCGTGAATGTCGGCTGGGTGGTCAAGCTCATCCGGGAGAAGGTCTTCGAGGCGAGCTGACAGCGAGGCGCGCGACGGCCGCTCGGTGCAGCGTCGGCAACTGTCGTCCCGAGCTGTCGCCGGTCCGGGGTCGATGTCGACCCGGAAATGCCCCTGGACCTTCGTACCTGGAGTCGCCGCGTAGCCCTTTGCCCTACCCGACCGGACGGTCGTAGCGGAGGAGCTCTGCGTCGTCGGGCACCTCGAACGACCTCAACCAGGCTTCGAGGTCGGACCGCTGAATTGGAGGGTTCTCCATGTCGCGGGCCTGGATCCGCCGCCACAGCTCCTCGAGGGCGACGTCGAGATACGCCAGTTCGACCGTCGAGCCCAGCTCCCTCGCTTCCGTGCGTAGGAGGTTTCGCTCGTCGCGCCCCCACGTCCCCCATTCGATGATGACGGTCGCGCCCACGCGCAGGAGGTCCTTCGCCATGACCCATTGGAGCGACTCGACGCGCTGCCGGACGGCGGAGTCCCACAGGTTCACATCGAGCGCGCTCATCCACTCGTCGGGGGCGAGGCGCACCCCGGGCCGTTCGGCACTGAGCCGCTTGGCCGTCGTGGTCTTGCCGCTGCCCGGTAGTCCGCAGACGATGATGAGGCAGCCCTGGCCCCGGCGCGCAGTGGTCGGGCGGTCGCTTGCTACGGTCATCCGCCCAGAGTATTCCGGTGACATCCCTCGCCCCGCCGCCCGGTGAGCTTGGGCTGGGCCCGGACACCGAGGTGCGCGAAGGCGTCGCGGTGCAGGCCGGCGAGCAGGACGACGTCGTCCCACGTGGTGGCCGGTCCTGGGTCGATGTCGACCAGGGCGTAGGTCGGCCGGCGCGGATCGCTCGTGCGTGACGTCCACGCGTGCCACTCGAGCGCGCCGAAGTTGGCGGCCCACACGAGCGCGGCCGGCTCGTCCACGACCAGGTACGTCCGGGTCTCGCCCGGGTCGGCCTCGGGGTTCACCCACCGGGGCAGCCAGCCCGGCGCGTGCTCGGGCAGCTCCTTGTGCCAGAAGCCGTTCGCGCCCGCCCCGTTCGGATACCGGTGCATGTTCAGCGCCCGGCCCCGCAGGTACGGCAGGGCGACGGGTGCGATCTGCGCTGCGTACCGCACGAGCTCCCGCTTGGTGACCGGCGCCTGGCCCGGGCGGGCCGGGAACAGCTCCTTGTCGAGGTTGGTGAGCCGCAGCCGGCGCCCGAAGACGTCCCAGGTCCCGGCGGACCGCAGGTCGTCGAGCGCAGCCAGCTCGTCCTGGGTGGGTCCCGGGACGGTCGCGGGGCGGAGCTCGATCGACGCCTGCGCCGCGGGCAGGTCCGAGCGCCAGATCCGCTCCGGGTCGGCCTTCACCTCCTCGTTGGTCCGCCCGCTGAGGACCGACCTCGGATGGTCCTCGGGGTCCCAGCCGTCGACGGCGTGCTCGTCGCGCTTGTGCAGCAGCAGCCACTGCTCCTTGCCGTCGCTCCCGGGCTCCCCGCGCCGGACGAGCACCAGCCGGCCGGACAGCTTGGAACCGTGGACGTCAGCGTGGAAGTCCCCCGCGGCGACGGCCGCGACCGGGTCGTCGGTCGCGTGCGGCTCCCAGGTTCCGCGGTCCCACACGATCACGTCGCCGCCGCCGTACTCCCCCGCCGGGATCACGCCCTCGAAGTCGAGGTACTCCATCGGGTGGTCCTCGACGTGCACCGCCATCCGGCGCGCCTTGGCGTCCAGCGTCGGGCCGCGCGGGACCGCCCAGCTGACCAGCACGCCGTTCATCTCGAAGCGCAGGTCGTAGTGCAGTCGGCGGGCGCGGTGTCGCTGGACGACGAACCGGCGCTCCCCGGTCCCCGCCGGCGGCGAGGCCGCCTCGCCGGACGGCTCGGGGGTACGGGCGAAGTCGCGCATGGCCCGATATCTCTCGAGCTCGCCCGAAGATCGGGCTCCCTCCTTGCCGACCACGAGCCTCACCGCCTCCCCGCGCACCTCGGAGTCCGAATTGCGACAATTCTTCCAGATTGCCCGAGAATATTCTCCCGAATTCACCCCGCCGTTCACCCAGATACTTTCTTTCATTTCCACGAGGCCTTAGTGGTGCATTTATCCAACGTTGATCCAACTGACCCGAATGGGTGACTTCGCTTCGAAAGCGCGGGTGACAACCAGCAAAACCGCCACCACCGTCCCGACGTGCGTCGCTACGTTGCTCACGTAAACCACGATCGGTGGTCACAACCCTTAACCCAGGAGGCATCCGATGAACTCACTGCTGATCAACCTGTACATCATGGGACTCAACACGCGGGATCGCCTGACCCTCGTCCGTGAGGACCCGGAGCGTGGCGCCACGGCGGTGGAGTACGGCCTGATGGTCGGCCTCATCGCCGTGGTGATCATCGTCGCGGTGACCGCTCTGGGGGGCCAGCTCAAGACCCTCTTCGAGTCGGTCACCA
>NZ_DATCNW010000205.1:0-4636 GCF_036565025.1 Pengzhenrongella sp. | reverse complement strand
CCCGTTAGGCGGCGGCGTCCGATGTAGCCGCCGGCAATGCCGCTTGCGCGGTGTTCCCAGGGCTTGTGCGCTGGCATGATGAAGGCGTGTACGCAGACGATGCTGGAGTCCTCACGCGACTCTTGGCTGCCTTCAACGCCCACGACCTGGACCGGATCATGGGTTTCTTCGCCGACGACTGTGTGCTGGAGACACCGCGGGGCGAGCACCCATGGGGCACTCGCTTTGAAGGGCCGTCGGCCGTACGCGAGGGGTTGGCGCAGCGCTTCCGCGGCCTGCCGGACGTACATTACGGCGAGGATGAGCACTGGATGTGCGGCGACCATGGCGTCTCTCGGTGGTTGCTCACCGGAACCACCAACGAGGGCGAGCATGTGCGCGTGCATGGCTGCGACCTGTTCGACCTAGCTGATGACGGGCGGATCTTGCGTAAGGACTCCTACTGGAAGATCGTCCAGCCGTAGCCTCGCGCCGCGATGAGAACGCGCCCTCTTAGTCTGCCGACGTCGCGTTGCGACGTCTCTCCTTGACGTACAGGCGGCGTTATGACGCACTGCGCGTCCTGCGTGCGGGGCACCAGCCGCGGCCTTCATTGCGGTCAACACCGCAACTACCCTTGGCCAGCGTATGCGGGGGATCGCCTGCACATGACCAGATCACCCTCCACGTGGATGACCGGGAGCGGGCGGGTTTCAATGACCGCCAGCGGGCCGCTTCGCCCGTTTCCGGAACTCGGTGGCCGCCGACAACAGAAGTTCGACTTCGTCTCCTGTAGACCGCATGAGCCACTAGCCGCCAGCAGGGCCGAGCGTCCGCAGGGCGAGCTGCGCAGCCTCCTCCACCGACAGTCCACGGCCGCCCTGGACCCCGCGCCGCCACTCCGTCTCGCCGAGGACCGCGCGCGCATGGGCCACGAACGGCGCCCCGAGCTCTGCGTCGGGGACCATCACCCGCGTTGCCATCTCGGCGTACGCCGCCTCGCTCGCGCCGGACAGCACCGCTGCGGTCTCGGCGTGACCGCACACGGAGGCGAGGACGGCGAACGCCGCGACCGCCTCAGCTGCGCCCCACTGCTCCTCCAGGTTGAGAAATGTGCGGGTTGCTGCGGCGAAGCGAGCCGCAGCCTCCTCGGCCTTGCCCCAGATCAGGAAGGCGTAACCGAGCTCAATCAGCGAGTGGGCGACGAAGTGCCGGTCGCCGGCGGCGTCATGAGCCGCAACCGCCTCCTCCAACACCTCCACGGCACGCCGTGGGTCACCCTGCCGGAGCAGCACGGTGCCCAGGTTGAGCAGCGAGGTGGCGATGTGCCAGCTCGCGTTGCTCGCTCGCGCGAGTTCGAGCGCCTCCTCGAGCAGTGGCAGGGCATCGTCGAACCGTCGCTGAGCGATCGCGACGTGCCCGAGGATCGTGAGCGCGTTGCGACGGTCGAGTGCGGCCTCTGGGCCAGTCGACCGTTCGAGCAACTCCTCCCCGTAAGCGGTCGCAGTCGGCACGTCACCCCGCTGGTAGCTGAGCCAGGCTGCGCCCCAGAGTGCATTCGCCCGGGATGGCGAGTCGTCGGCCCCCGGTAGGTCAAGTGTTCGCTGGATCCAGATCCGGCCTTCTTCGAAGGCGCCTTCAAGCCTCCAGAACATCCACAACGCGCCGACGGCCCGCAGCGCCACCTCAGGGTCGCCACGCGCTTGGGTTGCCGATCCCAGGGCGGCGCGCAGGTTTGCGACCTCGTTCCGTATCAGCTTCCGGGTCTCCGCCTGTTCGCTGCCGAGCAGCAGTGGAGCTGCTGTCGCGGCGAGCTCGGCATAGAACTCCGCGTGCCGCCGCGCGACGGCATCGGCCTCGGGCGAAGCGGCGAGTTGCTCGGCGGCGTACTCGCGGATCGGGTCGAGGAGATGCCAACGCGCCGGCCTCGTGGCGGGATCGGGCACGACCAACCCGTGCTCGCACAGCCGGCCGATCGCCGCGATCACGCGGTCGGCGGCACAGACCTGCTCAGCGGCGTTGAGCGTCCATCCCCCCGCGAACGCCGCCAGCCGGCGGAACACCGCTTTGTCGCCTGCGCCAAGAAGATCGTGGCTCCAGCTGATCGTGCTGCGCATCGTCCGTTGCCGCTCGGGGAGGTCGCGCTCACCGTCGGTCAGCACCTGCAGCGGTTGTTCGAGCTCGAGGCTCAGGAGGTGGAGCGGCATGTGCCGGACCCGTGAAGCGGCGAGCTCCAGTGCCAGTGGCACACCGGCGAGGGGGCGGCAGATGTCGGCGACCAGCCTGGCGGCGTCATCATCCTCGAGATTGAGCCCGGGCCGTGCGGACCTCACCCGCTCTCTGAAGAGCTCAGCCGCCACCGGCTCCGGCAGCGCGTTGAGTGGCTGCTCCCTTTCGCCGCGGACGCGTAGTGGCGCCCGGCTGGTGACGAGGATTCGCAGATGTGTAGCCATGTCGAGCAAAACGCCCAGGGCGGGGGCGGCATCGAGCAGCCGCTCGAACGTGTCGAGCACCAGAAGCGTCCTGCGCTGGTCGAGCACGCGTGCCAGCGCTGCCGGAAGCTCCTCCTCGGCTGCCGCGCTGACACCCAGCGCCGTGGCCACCGTCGCCAGAAGCAGGTCTGACTGGAGTAGCCCGGCCAGAGGCACCCAGAGGACCCGTCCCGGTTCGTCGGTCTCGATGCGCCAGCAGACCTCGGCTGCCAGGCGGGACTTCCCTACGCCACCCGTCCCCGTGATCGTCAGCAGACGGGTGCTCTGGTCGGTGAGTGCGTCCAGGACTTGGTCGAGCTCGGTTTCGCGCCCGAGCATCGAGGTACGTCGAAGGTTGCGCCATTCGGTGCCCCACACCGGTCCGGCGGACGGCACGGACGTGGAGCGCGCAGGTCTGGCTGCGGCCTCGAACACGGCAGCGTCGGCCGGGCCGAGTCCCAGTGCATCGGCGAGAGACCGAGCGGTGACGGCGTACACGTGTCGGCGCAGGCCGCGCTCGATGTCGCTGACCGCCCGTTCACTGATCCCGGCACGCTCCGCGAGCTCCACCTGCGTGAGCCCGGCGGCGGCGCGATGCGCGCGGAGCTGTTCGGCGAACGTTGCGCCGCTCATCGAGGTGCCCCAGCAGCCGCGGGCCGTTCGCCCGGCGGGCTGGGAGGTCGGTGGGTCAGACGGTGGGAGACGTCGTGGTGTCGGCCGGCTCTCAATGGCACGCTCCTTTCTGTCCCCACTATCCACCCTGGAAGCAGGTCATGATGAGCACCGAGAGCAACAAGACGGTCGTCCGGCGCTACTACGACGAGGTGCTCAACGCGGGCAACCTCGCCCCCATCGACGAGCTGGCGGTCGACGCCTACATCGAGAACGACCCGTTCCCCGGGCAGGGCAACGGGCGAGCAGACCTCAAGGCGCGCGTGGCGGCGCTGCTCGAGGCGTTCTCACCGTGCACCTTCACGATCGAGGATGTCGTCGCCGAGGGCGATCGCGTAGTCGTGCGGTGGAGCAGCAGTGGCACTCACTCCGGCTCGTTCATGGGCATGCCGCCAACCAATCGGTCTTACACGATCTCCGGGATCGACATCCACCGGCTCACTGATGGACGAATGGCCGAGCACTGGCACGTGGTCGACCAGCTCAGCCAGTTGCAGCAGCTCGGCGTGCTGCCTTCACAGGCTCCGGCCTCCTGAGCCCGTGGGCACCGAGGTGTCCCGTTGGGGTGAACACGGCCGGCGCCCGGTGCCAGATGCCAGCAACCGGGAGCTCTTCGCCCGCACCGTCGGGTGCGCGACAACCGAGATCGCCTGCCCGGCACAAGAGGCATGGGCGCTGGTGGCCGACGTCACCCGCATCGGGGAGTTCAGCCCTGAGTGCGTCGGAGCCCGATGGATGGGCCCCGACCGCGGAGCGCACGTCGGTGCCCGCTTCGAGGGGACCAACCGCGCGCGGACCGCGACCGGCGAGCTCATCTGGGTCCGGCCATGCACCATCGTGGTCGCTGACCCCGGCCGTTCGTTCGGGTTCGTCGTCGGAGACCGTTTTGACGGTAACCCGGCGACCCACTGGCTGTATGAGTTCGCCTCGGCAACTCCCGGCACCTGCCGCGTCACCGTCACGTTCCGCCACCTGCCTGACGGTTTGAGCGGCCTGCGGCTCCTGGCCGACAGCGACCTCGAGAATGCTGAGAACTTCGTCGCCGCTCGTCTGCGGGAACTGACCGAGGGCATGCAGACCACCCTCGGCCACATGAAGGCAGTCCTGGAGAACTGAGTGAACCGTCGGCCGGGCGCAGTCAGCGCGACCGCCGGCCGCGAACGTTCGTCACCATCATCGACGGGACGGCGCCGATAATCAGCTGCAAGGGGTTGTCCGGCGCCTGGCGCGGCCCGCCTGACCTCCCCGCCGTCCACCGTTGAATGCCACCGAGACCGACCTGGGCAGACGCGGGGCGAGGTCGTCTTGGCGGATCCCGCCACTCGGATGTGCAGCGTCTTTCTGGGCCTACTAGACACTTTCGGTAGGGCCGATGTCTGGCCAGACTCGGTCTAGGTGCCCGGCGGGTTTGCTCTCTTTTGGGCTGCCCACCCGGCCTCCGGGTGTGGCTCACTTCCGGTCTGCGGCCCGTCGGGCACCGTGACGAGGCGTGGCTCAAGAAGGGACTGCCCTGC
>NZ_DATCNW010000204.1:0-17612 GCF_036565025.1 Pengzhenrongella sp. | reverse complement strand
ACGTCCGAGCGCTGACGTCCTATAGGACGTCAGCGCTCGGACGTTACGGGTTTCAGTTGCCGGTCAGGCGGCGACGAGCGAGCGCAGCACGTACTGCAGGATCCCGCCGTTGCGGTAGTAGTCCGCCTCGCCGGGGGTGTCGATCCGAAGGTCGGCGTCGAACGCGACGACCGAGCCGTCGGTCCGCGTGGCCCGGACCGCGACCGTCGCCGGCGTCCGGCCCTCGTTGAGGACCGTCACCCCGGAGATGTCGAAGGTCTCGGTGCCGTCCAGACCGAGCGAGTCCGCGGACTGCCCAGCCGGGAACTGGAGCGGAAGCACGCCCATCCCGATGAGGTTCGAGCGGTGGATCCGCTCGAAGCTCTGCGTGATGACCGCACGCACCCCGAGCAGCGCCGTGCCCTTGGCCGCCCAGTCGCGCGAGGAGCCGGAGCCGTACTCCTTGCCACCCAGGATCACCAGCGGCACGCCCGCAGCGGCGTACTCCTGCGCGGCGTCGTAGATGGTCTCCTGCTCGCCCGTGAGGTGGTTGACGGTGAAGCCGCCCTCGACCCCCGGCACCAGCAGGTTGCGCAGCCGGATGTTCGCGAAGGTGCCGCGGATCATGACCTCGTGGTTGCCACGACGCGAGCCGTAGGAGTTGAAGTCGCGACGCTGGACGCCGTTCTCCGCGAGGTACGCCCCCGCGGGGCTGTCGGCCTTGATCGAGCCGGCCGGGCTGATGTGGTCGGTGGTCACCGAGTCACCCAGCCGGGCGAGCACGCGCGCGCCCGCGATGTCCGTGACGGGGTCCGGCGCCGACTTCATGCCGTCGAAGTACGGGGGCTTGCGCACGTAGGTCGACGCCGGGTCCCACGCGAACGTGGAGCCCTCGGGCGTCTGCAGCGCACGCCACCGCTCGTCGCCCGCGAACACGTCGGCGTAGTCCTTGGTGAACATCTCACGGTCGATCGCGGAGTCCATCGTGGTCTGGACGTCCTGCGGCGAGGGCCAGATGTCCCGCAGGAACACCGCGGCGCCGGCGCCGGTATGCCCGAGCGGCTCGTTCTCGAAGTCGAAGTCCATCGTCCCGGCCAGCGCGTAGGCGACCACCAGCGGCGGGGAGGCCAGGTAGTTCATCTTCACGTCCGGGTTGATCCGGCCCTCGAAGTTCCGGTTCCCGGAGAGCACCGAGACGACCGACAGGTCGTGCTCGTTCACCGCCGCGGAGACCTCCTCGGGCAGCGGGCCCGAGTTGCCGATGCAGGTCCCGCAGCCGTAGCCCACGAGGTGGAAGCCGAGCTTCTCGAGGTAGGGCCACAGGCCGGCCTTCTCGTAGTAGTCAGTGACGACCTTCGAGCCGGGCGCCATCGACGTCTTCACCCACGGCTTGGCGGCGAGGCCCTTGTCGACCGCGTTCCGCGCGAGCAGCGCCGCGGCGAGCATGACCGACGGGTTCGAGGTGTTCGTGCACGACGTGATCGAGGCGATCACGACGGCGCCGTGGTCGAGCTCGGTCGCGGTCCCGTTGGCGAGCGTCACCGGGACGCGCTTGTGCGGGCGCAGCGCGGAGTCACCGCGCGTCGGGTGGGTCGGTGCGCTCGAGCTGTCCTCGTGCTCGCCCGAGGCGATCGGGTCGGACGCCGGGAACGTCTCGTCCACGGACTCGTCCAGTCCGGTGAAGGGCGCCGCGGCGGCCGCGTCGACGTAGTCCAGGATCGACGTCGCGAACGCCTCCTTGGCCTCCGTGAGCTCGATCCGGTCCTGCGGGCGCTTCGGGCCGGCGATCGACGGCACGACGCTTGCCAGGTCGAGCTCGAGGTACTCCGAGAAGACGGGCTCGACGCTCGGGTCGTGCCACAGGCCCTGCTCCTTGGCATAGGCCTCGACCAGCGCCACCTCGGCGTCGCCGCGGCCGGTCAGCTTCAGGTAGTCGATCGTGACGGCGTCGATCGGGAAGATGGCGCAGGTCGAGCCGAACTCGGGCGACATGTTGCCGATCGTCGCGCGGTTGGCGAGCGGCACCTGGGTGACCCCGTCGCCGTAGAACTCGACGAACTTGCCCACGACGCCGTGCTCGCGCAGCAGCTGGGTGATGGTGAGCACGACGTCGGTCGCGGTCACGCCGGACGGGATGGAGCCCGAGAGCTTGAACCCGACCACGCGGGGGATCAGCATCGAGACCGGCTGGCCCAGCATCGCGGCCTCGGCCTCGATCCCGCCGACACCCCAGCCGAGCACGCCGAGGCCGTTGACCATCGTGGTGTGCGAGTCGGTGCCCACGCAGGTGTCCGGGTACGCGCGCAGCACCTTCGCGCCGTCGGCGCCGACAACCTCACGCGTCATGACCCCGCGCGCCAGGTACTCGATGTTGACCTGGTGCACGATGCCGGTGCCCGGGGGCACCACCTTGAAGTCGTCGAACGCCGTCTGGCCCCACCGCAGGAACTGGTACCGCTCGTGGTTGCGCTCGTACTCGAGGGCGACGTTGCGCTCGAAGGCGTCCGCGCGGCCCGCGACGTCGATCTGCACGGAGTGGTCGATGACGAGCTCGGCCGGAGCGAGCGGGTTGATGCGGTCCGGGTCCCCGCCGAGGTCCGCGACCGCCTCGCGCATGGTGGCGAGGTCGACGATGCACGGCACGCCGGTGAAGTCCTGCATGATCACGCGCGCCGGCGTGAACTGGATCTCGGTGTCCGGCTGCGCGGCCGGGTCCCACGTCGCGAACGCGTTCACGTGGTCGGCGGTGATGTTCGCGCCGTCCTCGGTGCGCAACAGGTTCTCGGCGAGGACCTTCAGGCTGTACGGAAGCCGCTCGAGGCCCGGGACCGCGGCGAGGCGGTAGATCTCGTAGGAGGTCGCGCCGACCTCCAGGATCCCTTTCGACCCGAACGTGTCGACGTTGCTCACAGGTGACTCCTTCGTCTGGCTGAATGCCGGCTGCGGGGCGGCCGACGGACGACGACGGGGGCTCCCCGGCGCCGGATGGGCGGGGCGCCACAGGTATCTCGACGTCGAGATACATCGTAGCGTGCCGGGCGACGCACGGCACCCGCAAACGTCACGATCCCTACCGGACGCCGGCCTTCGACGCGGCGGTGCTCCTCGTGGCGGAGCCTACGTCTCGGCCTTGACCTTGGCGAGCGCCTCGGCCATCTTGCGCTCGTGCTCGACGCCCGCTGATGGGCTCGCGGGTCGTACTCGGGGGTCCCGTCCTTGCGGGCCTCGGCGGCGCCGGTCGCGCCCGGAGCGGCTCAGCGCTCGAAGACCGCCACGCACTCCACGTGGTGCGTCATCGGGAACAGGTCGAACGCCCGCAGGCCCCTCAGCGCGTACCCCGCCTCGGCCAGGTAGGAGACGTCGCGCGCGAGCGCAGCGGGGTCGCACGCCACGTACACGATTCGCTCGGGGCGCAGCTCGGCGATCGACGCGATCACCTTGCGGCCGGCGCCGGACCGCGGCGGGTCGAGCACGACGGCGTCCGCGTGGATCACGTCGGAGTCGGCGTCGATGGTCCCGGCCAGGACCCGCGCGACCTCGCCGTGGTGCAGCTCGATGTTCGAGCGGTCGTGGGAGTTGCGGCGGGCGTCTGCCACGGCCCGGGCGTCACCCTCGACCGAGACGACCTCGCCGGTGGGCCCGACGGCGTCGGCCAGCGGCAGCGTGAACAGCCCGGCACCCGCGTACAGGTCGAGCACCGTGGCGCCGTCGACGTCGCCGAGCCCGGCCAGGACCGCACCCGTGAGCACGCTCGGCGCTTCGCGGTGCACCTGCCAGAAGCCGTCCGCGGCGACGCGGAACGTGTACTCGCGCCCGTCGACCTCGAACGTCTCCCGCACGCTCGTGCGGGCGTTCGGGCGGGTGTCTGCCGTGCCACCCGCGAACGGCACGCCGTCCACGAGGATGATCGGCGTCCCGCCGTTGGCGGGCGCGACGGCCTCGAGGTGCGAGCCCGCGCGCCACGTGCGGTCGAAGAGCCCGAGCGAGGCGATCGCCTCGCTCGCGAGCGGCATGTCCGTCAGCGCGTGCGCGTCGTGCGAGCGGATGCCGCGCATGCCGGCGCGCCCCGAGCCGTCGGCCACCAGGTCGATCCGGGTCCGCCAGCCCAGCCCTCCGCGCTCGTCGTCACCGGGCGCGGCCTCGACGACGACCTCGCGCTCGATCTTGGCGAGCCGTAGGAGCTGTTCGGCGACGACGCTGGCCTTCCAGCGTCGCTGCGCGCCCAGCGCGACGTGCGCGAGCTCGGCGCCGCCGACGCCGCCCGGGCCGGCCGCGGGCCAGGCCGACGGCACCCGGTCGGGCGAGGCCTCGAGGATCTCGATCGCGTCCGCGCGCCAGAACGTGGAGTCCGGGGCGGAGTCCGTGAGCCGGGCGAGCACGCGCTCCCCCGGCAGGGTGTGCCGCACGAACACGACGCGCCCACCGGGCTTGCCACCGCTCGTCTGGTCCGCGCCATCGTCGACGGCGAGCCGCGCGACGCAGTGCCCGCCGTGGGCGACGCGGCCGATCTCGAGCTCGACGAGCCCGCCGCTCCCGCTGCGCACGACCGCCTCGGACCGGGTCGGGCGGTCGGTGCTGCGGGCGGAGGTCAGGGAGTCGTCGGGGGTCACCGGATCAATAGCCACGCGGTACGGTACCCCGGACCTTGTCCTCAAGTCCTGTTTGTCCCGCGCTCGAGGCAAGCTGGTATGGCACCGACGCCACGACCACGCCCGGGGTGAACAGCAGCCGGCCCTTGAGGCGCAGCGCGCTCTGGTTGTGCAGCAGCTGCTCCCACCAGTGCCCGACGACGTACTCGGGGATGTAGACGACCACCAGGTCGCGCGGGCTGTCCCGGCGGATCGAGCGCACGTAGTCGATGATCGGCCGGGTGACCTCGCGGAACGGGGAGTCGAGGACCTTGAGCGCGACCGGCAGGTCGAGCTCCTCCCAGCGGGCTCGCAGGTCGACGACATCCTCGCGGTCGACGCCGACCGTCACGGCCTCGAGCACCTGCGGGCGGGCCGCCCGCGCGTAGGCCAGCGCCCGCATCGTCGGCTTGTGCAGCCGGGACACCAGCACGATGGCGTGCACCCTGGACGGCAGGGCGCGGGCCGACGTCGGGTCGTCGCCCAGGGCCAGCTCCTTGCGCACCGAGTCGTAGTGCTTGCGGATCGCCTTCATGACCACGAATACGACGATCATCGCGAGGATGGCGATGTAGGCACCGTGGGTGAACTTGGTGATGAGCACCACGAGAAGCACGGTGCCGGTCATGCCGAAACCGGTCGCGTTGATCAGGCGGGACCGCTTCATCTTGGCGCGCACGGCGGGGTCGGGCTCGGTGCGCAGGTGCCGGCCCCAGTGCCGGACCATGCCGAGCTGGCTGAGCGTGAACGAGACGAACACCCCGACGATGTACAACTGGATCAGGCGCGTGACCTGGGCGTCGAACGCAACGACGAGCGCGATCGCGGCGAGCGCGAGGGTGAGGATGCCGTTGGAGAACGCGAGCCGGTCACCGCGCGTGTGCAGCTGGCGCGGCAGGAAGCCGTCCTTGGCGAGGATCGAGCCCAGCACCGGGAACCCGTTGAACGCGGTGTTGGCGGCGAGCACCAGGATCAGCCCGGTCACGGCGGAGACGATGAAGAACGCAATCGGGAGACCGTGGAAGATCGCCGCGGTCAGCTGTCCGATCACCGGGTGCTGCACGTAGTCCGCGCCGACCGGGTGCCCGTGCAGGGTCAGCGTGGACGGGTCCTCCGCGAAGTGCACCCCGGTCAGGTTCGCCAGCACGAGGATCGACAGGATCATGCTGACCGAGATGGTGCCCAGCAGCGCGAGCGTGGTGGCCGCGTTCTTGCTCTTGGGCTTCTTGAACGCGGGCACGCCGTTGCTGATCGCCTCGACGCCGGTCAGGGCCGCGCTGCCGGACGCGAACGCCCGCAGGATGAGGAACGCGCCGGCCGCGCCGGTCAGCCCCTGGTCGAAGCCCGGTCCGTGCGGGAGCTCGAAGGCCGCACTCTCGGCCATGGGCAGGTTGCCCATCGCGTACCGGACGAAACCCACGACCGCGGTCGTCCCGATCGCGAACATGAACAGGTACACCGGGACCGCGAACGCCGTCCCGGACTCCTTGACCCCGCGCAGGTTGGCGATCGTGAGCAGCACCACCAGCACGACGGCGAACGTCGTCTCGTGCCCGCGCAGCGCCGGTATCGCGCTCGCGGCGTACTGGGCGCCCGACGAGATCGACACCGCAACGGTGAGCACGTAGTCCACCAGCAACGCGCTCGCGACGGTGACGCCGGCGTTGGCGCCGAGGTTGACGGTGGCGACCTCGTAGTCGCCACCGCCCGAGGGGTAGGCGTGCACGTTCTGCCGATAGGACGCGACCACCGTGACCATCACGATCGCGACCGCGATACCGACCCACGGCGAGATGGTCATCGCGCTGAGCCCGGCGATCGACAGGGTGAGCATGATCTCGTCGGGCGCGTACGCCACCGAGGAGAGCGCGTCCGACGCGAAGACCGGCAGCGCGATGCGCTTGGGCAGCAGGGTGTGCCCGAGGTGATCGCTGCGGACCGGTCGTCCGAGCAGGAAGCGTTTAGCGGCGTCTGAGATGTCCGGCACGAGAGCCAATGCTAGGCACTGTGCGGAGTCCCTGCGCCCACGGGGTCGGTCGAGCCTCCACGGCGAGCGGCGCCCGGCCGTCCGCAGGAGCGCAGCGGTGCGAGAGCGTTCATCGGAACGGTATAGCGTGCCCGCTGTGCACTTTGTCATCATGGGCTGCGGACGCGTCGGCGCCACACTTGCCCTTGCCCTCGAGAGTCAGGGCCATTCGGTCGCCATGATCGACCAGAACCCCGAGGCCTTTCGCCGCCTCGATGCGGGATTCTCCGGTCGGAAGGTGACCGGTCTCGGCTTCGACCGGGACATCCTCGCCCAGGCCGGCATCGAGGACGCCTACGCGTTCGCGGCCGTCTCGGACGGCGACAACTCGAACATCCTCGCCGCTCGCGTGGTCCGGGAGACGTTCGGCGTCGACCGCGTCGTCGCCCGCATCTACGACCCGCGCCGCGCCGAGATCTACCAGCGCCTCGGCATCCCGACGGTCGCCACCGTGCGCTGGACCGCCGGCCAGGTGATGCGCCGGTTGCTGCCCATGGGTGCGACCGACGAGTACCGGGACTCCTCGGGCCAGATCAGGCTGCTGCAGATGGACGTCCACCCGTCCTGGGTCGGCCGCACGCTGCGGTCGATCGAGGAGGCGTCCGGGGCCCGGGTCGCGTACCTGCTGCGCTACGGCGACGGCATCCTGCCGTCGGCCGGTGGGGTGCTCCAGGAGAACGACGTGCTGCACGTGCTCGTTCGAGCCGACGACGCCGCTGCCGTCGAACGCACCCTCACCCAGGCCCCGGAGGTCTCCTGATGCGCGTCGTCATCGCCGGAGCCGGCTCGGTCGGCCGCTCCATCGCCCGCGAGCTGCTGGCCCACGGCCACGAGCTCACCATCATCGACCGGCAGCCGAGCGCCATGCGCATCGCGCAGGTCGCCGACGCCGACTGGCTGCTCGCCGACGCGTGCGAGATCGCGACCCTCACCGAGGCCAAGCTCGACGAGTGCGACGTCGTGGTGGCTGCCACCGGGGACGACAAGGCAAACCTCGTGATCTCCCTGCTCGCGAAGACGGAGTTCGGCGTCCCCCGCACGGTGGCCCGGGTCAACAACCCCAAGAACGAGTGGATGTTCGACGAGGCGTGGGGCGTGGACGTCGCCGTCTCGACCCCGCGCATCATGACGGCCATGGTCGAGGAGGCCGTCGCCGTCGGCGACCTGGTGCGGATCTTCACGTTCCACCAGTCCGGCGCCGACATCCTCGAGCTCACGCTCCCCGTCGGTTCGCCGCTCGCGGGCGACCGGGTGGGTCAGATCGTGTGGCCGACCGACACCGTGCTCGCCTGCATCATTCGCGGTGACCAGCCGATCGCGCCGAGCGCGGACGACACCCTCGAGGAGGGCGACGAGCTGATGTTCGTCACCGGTCGGGATGCGAACGAGACCGAGCTCGAGCAGCTGCTGGGGTCCGGACCAACAACCAAGTGACCCACATGGTCAGCGCCCACAGCGGGACGCCCATCGCGAGTCGCGCCGTGCCGAGCCAGCCCACCTGCGCGCCGAGGTACAGCGGCAGCTGAACGGCGAGCCGTACGCCGAACATCGCGACCCAGAGCCCCGTCGCGAGGCCGTACTGCCGCCGGCGCGCGTCCGCGCGCCAGGTGGTCCCCTCGGCCCGGAGCAGCCCCACGACGACCCCGACGAGGGGCCAGCCGACGACCAGGGAGATCAGGCACGCGGCGAGGTAGGCACCGTTGGTCCACAGCCCGACGACGAAGTAGTCCTGCGCCTTGCCGGTGCGATAGGCCCAGAAGACGCCGACGGCGACGCCGACCACCCCGGCCAGCGCCTGGGTCACGGGCGTGCGCTGGGCGAGCCGCACGATCACCGCGACCAGGGCGACGGCCGAGGACGCGATGAGGGCGGGGGTGAGCTCGCCGGCGACCAGGTAGGCCACGACGAACACCAGGCCCGGCGCGACCGACTCGACGAGCCCGCGCACCCCGCCGGTCGCTTCCACGACGGAGAACTCGGTGGCGGTCAGCGCGCGAAGGCCGCTCGCGGGCACCGCGGCGGGCTCGCGGCCGGGCTCGGGGCCGGGCTCGCGCGGCGGCTCCCCCGCGCCCTGGTCACTCACCGGGGCGTGGAAGAAGCTCGTAGCGGGGGTTGTAGATGGTCGCGCGCCCGTCGATGTTGCACACCAGGCCCTCGAACGAGCCGCGCCGACCGGGCTCGATCCCGCTGATCTCGCGGCGACCGAGCCAGACGAGGTCGACGGTGCCGGTCCCGTCGTACAGCTCGGCCTCGAGCGCGGCGACGCCCTGCCGCGGGCGCAGCGTCACGGAGCGGAGCACGCCGTTGACGGTCGCCCGGCTCCGGTCGGGCAGTTCGGCGACGGTGGTACAGCCGACCTTCTTGGACTCGATGCGCTCGTCGTCGGCCTCGAGCTCGGCCTGTGAGGCAAAGGCGTGGTGCAGCGCGGAGCGAATGCTCATCGGATTTCTCGTCTCGCAAGGTTGAGGTTCATCGGAGCTGGTCATCCACTCGTGTTCGTCGTCGTTCGCTCAGTGAATCTCGGTGATCTCGGGCCCGCGCTCGAGCGGGTCAAGACCCGGCTCGGCGGTCGTGCCGGACGCGACCGGCTCGACCCCGCCCGGGACGTGCAGGCCGAGCAGGTCCCGCGGGGCGCGGGCCGCGTCGCCGCGGACCACGACGATGTCCGCGAAGATGTCCTCCAGCGTGCGGGCGGCCTCGGGATCGATGGCGGCCTTGCCGGTCAGCACGCCGCGCAGGAACCAGCGCGGGCCGTCGTGCCCGATGAACCGGGCCGGACGGTGGCCGGTGCGGCCCTCGGCGGTGCGCACGGGCAGGCGGGCGAGCAGCTCGCGGCCGAACGGCCCGGGCAGGTCGTCGGCGGAGCCGCCCTGCTTGACGACAGATTCGGCGATCTCCTCCCGGATCTCGTCCCAGATCCCCTCCGTGCGCGGGGCGGCGAACGCCTGGACCTGCATCGTCGACCCGTTCAGGTTCAGCGCTACGGCCGTCACCTGGTTGGTCGTCTTGTCCATCTCCATCCGGAGCTCCATGCCCTGCACGCCCGGCAGCCAGATCGCGCCGACGTCCACGCGGTGGCCGAGGCCGTCGACCTGCAGCACGTCCCAGGGACCGCCCGCGCCGGGTCGGGCCGCGGTGGTCGCGCTGGGCTCACTCGAGTCCAGCGGCTCGTCGTCGAACCCGGACTCGTCGCCGCCGACGTCGCCGACAGCCTCGTCGAGGGCCGCGTCGTCGGTTGAGCTACCGCTCGCGCCTCGTCGGAACAGACCCACGTGTGCTCTCCTTCTCGCCACTATCAACAAACCTCATCGGCACTTTGTGCCAGCCTAATCACCTATTTGCGCACCCAGGTCCGACCTTCACCCGCCGGCGGACCGCCACCCGCCCGACGAGCCGAAACCGCCCTCGCCACGCGGTGATCCGGGCAGCTCGGCGGTCCGCACGAACGCCGCCCGCTCGACCCGCTGGACCACGAGCTGCGCGATCCGGTCGCCCCGGTGCAGCGCGAGCTCCTCGGCCGGGTCCGTGTTCAGCAGGGTCACCTGGATCTCGCCGCGGTAGCCGGCGTCGACGGTGCCGGGCGCGTTCACGATCGTCAGCCCGTGCTTGCGGGCCAGGCCCGAGCGGGGATGCACGAAAGCGGCGTAGCCGTCCGGGAGGGCGATCGCCACGCCGGTCGGCACGGTGACCCGCCCGTGCGGCGGGATCACGACGTCGATCCGGGTCACCAGATCGGCGCCCGCGTCGCCCGGGTGCGAGTACACCGGCACCGGCAGGTCGTCGTCGAGCATGAGCAGGAGGACCTCGAGGTCCGGGTCGGGAGCAGCCACGGCGGACGACTCTAGCGCCCGGTACTGGGATGCTGGTCCGATGACCGCCACACCTGCACCGCCACGCACCGCCAGCTACTCCGAACGCCTGCGGCCGGGGCCGCTCGGCTGGGCGGCCGTTGTGATCCTCGGGGTGTTCATGGGGATCTCGCTGTTCCCGGTGAGCCCGACGATCGCCATCGCCATCGGGGTCGCCATCCTGCTCGGCGGGACGGCGGTGGCCGTGCTCGCCGCGCCCCGGGTGGCCGTGCTGGGCGGGGAGCTGCACGCGGGGCATGCGCACATCCCGCTGGGGCTGCTCGGGAAGGTCACCGAGCTCACCGCCGTCGAGACCCGCGTCGAGCTCGGTACGGGCCTGGACGCCCGTGCGTTCGTGTGCCTGCGCGCGGGGGCGCGGACGGCGATCCGGGTGGACGTCATCGACCCGGCCGACCCGACCCCGTACTGGTTGGTCTCCACGCGGCACCCGCGTGAGCTGGCCAGTGCCCTCGTCCAGGCACGCAAAACGGCGGTCGGTCAGGGCGAGTAGGCCCGACCGACGCGCCATGTTGCGTCAGGTGTTGCGTTGCGAGGATGTCGCGTCAGAACTGACGTTGCGTCAGAACTCGGTGCTGCATCGGTGCGTGCGCCGGAGCAGTTCGCTCAGGCGGCGCACTCGGTGCAGACGGGCTGGCCGTTCTTCTCGTAGGCCAGCTGGCTGCGGTGGTGGACCAGGAAGCAGTTCGAGCACGTGAACTCGTCTGCCTGGCGGGGCAGCACCCGTACGGAGAGCTCCTCGCCGGACAGATCCGCACCCGGGAGCTCGAAGCCCTCGGCCGCCTCTGTCTCGTCCTCGTCCACAACGCCCGAGCTCTTGTCCGAACGTCGTGCCTTGAGCTCCTCGAGCGAGTCCTCGCTGAGGTCCTCCTCGGTCTTTCTCGGGGCGTCGTAGTCGGTTGCCATCTGGGTGGTCACACTCCGTGTCTTGGATGTCGTGCAAGTGGGGCATCGGTGCTCAATGCGAAAGGGGCCCGAGATGTTCCCCAGGCGGAGGGATTGTGCACTATTTTTTCCGCGGTTGCACGCCGAAGCGGCGTAGTGCCTGCCCCGAGCCGTGCGGGGAACCCCGAACGGCCCAGTGCAGCGGGCCCGCGACCACGACGCGCGGCCGCTCGCGAGCCCCTCAGGCGCCGCTCGCCGCGCCGTTCTGCTCGAGCAGCCGGGTGAGCTCGAGCACGCTGGCGGCCGGCCCGGCCACGGTCATCTGCTCCCCCGCAGGGGCTCCGTGCAGGCCCGTGACGACCGCGCCGGCCTCCTGCGCGACGAGACCGCCCGCGGCCAGATCCCACGGCTTCAGGCCGCGCTCGTAGTACAGGTCGAGCCCGCCGGTGGCGATGGCGCACAGGTCGAGCGATGCGGCGCCGATCCGGCGGATGTCGCGCACCAGCGGCAGCACCTCGGCGACCAGCCGGGCCTGCTCCGTGCGGCGCTGGCGCGTGTAGCCGAACCCGGTGCCGACCAGCGACTCCGCGAGCGGCCGCGCGTCGTTCACCCGCAGCCGGTTGCCGTCCAGGTAGGCACCCAGGCCGCGGCCCGCCGTCCAGGTCCGGCCGTCCGGCACCGCGTGCACCGCGCCGGCCACGGCGGTCCAGGTGGCGGGGTCCGGCCCGCCGGCGACGACCGCGACGGACACGGCGTACGCCGGGATCCCGTACAGGTAGTTCACGGTGCCGTCGATCGGGTCGAGCACCCAGGTGAGCCCCGACGAACCGGGGTGGAACTCGCCCTCCTCGCCGAGGATCGCGTCGTCCGGCCGGTGCTCGGCGAGCAGCGAGCGCAGCAGCGCCTCGGCGGCCACGTCCATCTCGGTCACGACGTCCGTCGCGCTGGACTTCGTCGCGGAGACCAGGACGCGGTCGGGGCGCCCGGAGCGCACCAGGTCGCCCGCGGCGCGCGCGAGCCGCGCGGCGAGCTCCATCAGGGCGGTGGTCTGGTCGGTCGTGGGGAGGTTCACGGCTCCATCTTGCCCGAGCTCTTGCGCCCCCAGGACACGCCATTCCAGGGCCCGGGAGCCTGCAGCCCGAACCGCAACGCCGCGACGCGCAGCGCGAACACGCCGGCTCCCGCCGCCACCGCGGTGACCGGGGTCAGGGCGCCGGCCTTCCACAGGAGCGCGGTGGCGACCGCGCCGATGATGGCCGGGAACGCGTAGAGCTGGCGCTGGTGCAGCACCACGGGGACCTCCGCGGTGAGCAGGTCACGCAGCACGCCGCCACCGATGCCGGTGAGAATGCCCGCGGACACCGCACCGACTCCCCCGATGCCAAGCTCGAGCGCCTTGAGCGTGCCGGAGACCGCGAACAGGGCGAGCGCGCCGGCGTCGAGCACCAGGATCATCCGCCGGGCCCGCTCGAGGCGCGGATGGAACAGGTACATGACGACGCCGGCGAGGCAGGCGTCCGCGATGAAGCGCCAGTCCGCCAGGCCGATCGGTGGGGTCGCGCCGATCATGACGTCACGCAGCATGCCCCCGCCGAGCCCGGCGGCCCAGGCGAGCACCAGGGTGCCGAAGATGTCGAACTGCTTGCGGACACCGGCCAGGCCGCCCGACAGCGCACCCGCGAACACGCCACAGAGCTCCATGGCCGTCTGGAGCGGGATCTCGGGCGGCACGGTGCGTATTCTCTCACCGACGAGTCCGCTCACCGACGGTCCGCGCGGGCCCGACGCCATCCGGCGACGACGGCGCACCGCGTGGCTACCGGTTTTCCGGTGCTCGAGGTGGCACGCTCGTCCTTGAGTTACCGGGAGGTCGCATGGGTGAGCTGGAGCTTGTGGGTCTGCACGCGGACGGGGAACACCTCATCCTGCAGGGCCCCGACGGACAACGGTTCCGGCTGCGGATCGACGAGCCGCTGCGCGCTGCAGTGCGCCGCGATCGTCCGCAGCTCGAACAGCTGCGTGCCGAGCGTGCGGGGACGCCGTCGCCGCGCGAGATCCAAACGCGGATCCGTTCGGGTCGTTCGGCGCAGGACGTCGCGGACTCCGCGGGGATCGGCGTCGAGCAGGTGCGCCGCTACGAGGGGCCGGTGCTCGCCGAGCGCGAGCACATCGCGAGGCAGGCGCGCACCACGCGGGTCGGCCGGGAGACCGGCGCCCCGGTGCTCGGCGACCTGGTCACCGACCGGCTGGCCGCGCGCGGAGTCGATGTCGACACGATCGAGTGGGACTCGTTCCGCGAGGCGCTCGGGCCGTGGACCGTCGTGGTCCGGTTCCGGGCCGGTGACGACCCGCGCGAGGCGCTGTGGACCTTCGACACGCAGGCCCGCTCCGTGCTGGCGCTCGAGGACGAGGCCCGCTGGCTGTCGGAGACCGAGCTCGCCGACGAGCCGATCCCCCGCCGCCATCTCGCGGCGGTGCGTGACTCCGTCTTCGACATCCAGGCCGACGCGCGCCCCGTGCTCGCCTCGGTCGACAACGCGACGCCGGAACGCGAGCCCGAGCCCGTCGACCCCACGTCGGCGCTGCTGGACGACCTGCGGACCAAGCGCGGCGTGCGTCAGCAGCTCGACGAGCCGCCGGAGGACGACGAGGGCGAGACGTTCGAGGGCTTCGGCCCGGCGTACACGTTCAACTTCAACTCGGCCGGCGAGCCGCCGGCCGCGCACCCCACGCAGTCGGGGCTGTCCGGGCCGCGGCTGCTTGAGCAGGAGACGCCGGTCGCCCTCGAGCCGGACGAGCCGCACCCCGACGAGCGGGATGCGCCGGCGGCGCACGCCGAGCGCCCGCGGGTCGCGCGCAAGGGCCGGGCCAGCGTGCCGAGCTGGGACGAGATCGTCTTCGGCGCCAAGCCGGAGTAGGTGCTCCGGCGGCGACCACCGGGCACGCTCAGACGTCGAGCGTGAGCGTGTCCGGCGAGGGGGATGCGGCGCGCGCCGCGACCGCGGTCATCCGGCGCATGTGGTGCCGCCGGCAGAGCACCTCGTACGCGATCTCGCCGAGGTCGGAGGCGGTGTCCCCCACCACGACCTGCGCGCCGGAGACCACCATGATCCCGTTCACCGTGCGGGCGTTGTGGGTCGCCCGGGCCCCGCACCAGCACAGCGCCTGGACCTGGAGCACCTCGACGCGGTCGGCCAGCTCGATCAGGCGCTGCGAGCCGGGAAACAGGCTGGTGCGGAAGTCGGCGGTGATCCCGAAGGCAAAGACGTCGATCCCCATCTCATCCACCAGGCGCGCGAGCTGTTCGACCTGCGCCGCGGAGTAGAACTGGGCCTCGTCGCAGATGAGGTAGTCGACCCGTTCGCCGTCGATCCGGCGGGTGACGACCTCGACCCAGAAGTCGGTCGCGTCGACGACCTCGTGCGCAGCGGTCTGCAGGCCGAGCCGGGACGACAGGACGTGGTGGCCGGCGCGGTCGTTGCGCGTGAAGATGACGCCACCGCGCCCGCGGGCCCGGTGGTTGTGGTCCATCTGGAGCGCAAGGGTCGACTTGCCGCTGTCCATGGTCCCGGAGAAGAACGCCAGCTCGGCCACGACGACGACGCCCTAGCGCCGGTGGACGGCGAGCAGGGGCACGTACATCTCCTCGGGGGTGAACGAGCCGTGCACGCCGACGAGCGACATCGACGCGGCGCTCTGGGTGCGCGAGTCGACCACGGTGGCACGGCCGGTCATCGCGACCACCACGTCGCCGAGCACGGGCCGCACGTGCTCGGAGACCGGCCCGAACCAGCCTGCCGCGACGGCCTCGTCCCGGGTGGCGACGATCGCGGACGCGCCGAGCGTCGCGCGCCACCGCGCGACGACGGCGTCGGCCCCGCCGGGCGAACCGGCGCGGGTGTGCACGTGCAGGGCGCGCGGCTCGCCCGCGACGAGCTCGACGCCGTCGGACAGGGCGGGCGTGGTCGCGACGTCCCAGCGTCGCGAGCGGTCGACGTCGACCATGCCGTGGTCGGCGGTCACCACGAGCAGGGTGTCCGGCGGCAGCGCGCGCTCGAGGCGGGCGAGCTCGCGGTCGAGCGCGCCGACCTCCTCGCCCCACTGCCACGAGCCCCAGCCGTGGTGGTGCCCGACCTTGTCGACCTCGCCCCAGTACAGGTACACCAGCGCGGGGCCCATGAGCTCGTAGACCGTGGCGTCGATGCGGTCGTCGAGCCGCTCGGCGCGGTGGTAGCCGCCGCCGCGCAGGGCCGCGGTGGTCAGGCCTGAACCGGCGAACTTGCCCGGGCCGACCGACGTCACGGGGATCCCCGCGGCGGCCACCTGCTCGAAGATCGTCGGTTCGCGCTGCCACTCGTGCGGGTCGCCCGCGCCGTCCCAGGAGACCAGGTTGGCCAGGTCACCGGTGGACGGGTTGCGCGCGGTGTAGCCGACCATCCCGGTGCGCCCGGGCCCGGTCCCCGTGCCGAACAGGCCGATGGACGCGGCCGTCGTCGACGGGAAACCCGCGGTGAGGACCTGCCCGTCGGCGAGCAGCGAGCGCAGGAACGGCGCGTGACCCGAGCGTTCGGTGAGGTTGCGGTGCCCGAGTCCGTCCACCAGGACGACGCAGGCCCGCTTCACCGTCGGCAGCCCGAGGGTCGCCCGAGCGCGCGCGCCGGTGCGCGGCCCGACCGTTAGCTCCACGCCCAGGGCGTCGGCGACGGCGGGCAGCACGGCACCGAGGCCCGCGCCGTCGTAGCGGGGGGCGACGAGTCCGGCCTGGGTGAAGCCTGGAACTGCGGGCGGCGCGGCGGCGGCAGGTGCCAATGCGCCGGACGAGCCTGCGTCGCTCATCTGGTCCGGGCGCTGGCGGCCGAGAGCTGGCGGGCGAAGTCCGAGGCTGCGCGCACCGCACCGGGGCCCTCGGCCTGCGCACTGATGCGCACGACGATGTCATCCGGGGTCATCGTCCCCGTCAGGCCATGGTCGGCCTCGCAGGCCGGGTCCGGGCAGGTGGCGGGTTCGAGGTCGATGCGCGAGACGGCGCCCCAGCCGACGGCGAGCGTCAGCTCGGCCGGGACCGTGCCCGTCTCGTGCGTGGCCGGGGACGCGATCACGTGGGTCAGGGCGACCGAGCGCAGCTCGGTCAGCGGCACCGACTCGGTGGTCGCCGACGCACTGGTCGCGGGATGCTCGCTGTCCGCCGGGAAGTCGTCCACGTGCGCGACGACGAGTCGGGTGGGCGTCAGCACGAGCACGGTCACGTGCCGCTTGACCTCGTTGGCGTCGAAGGTGGTCTCAGGGTGCACGAGATGGGCGACGACGACCTCGTCCGCGAGGGCGACGTCGAGCACATCCGCCACGAGCTCGGGGTAGTAGCCGGCTCGGTGCAGGTCCTGCCGAAGGGTAGTGGTGGCTCCAGTCACCCGTGCATTCTTCCACTCCCCGCGAGCGGTTGGGCACGCCTCAGGCCGGCAGCGCCCGGCGGGAGCCGTCGGCGCGGGTCGCCTCCTCGAGCCGGATGCGTGCGGACAGCACCGCGGCACCGCTCTCCGCGACCACCACCGGGTGCAACTCGAGGCTGCGCAGCTCGGGCAGGTCCGTCGCCATGACCGACACCCGGCCGATGACGTCCTCGAGCGCGGCGACGTCGGCGGGCGGCAGTCCGCCGTAGCCGAACAGCCGCGGCGCGGCGCGCACCGAGCGGACAAGCTCGGCGATGTCCACGTCGGTCAGCGGCGGGATGCCGTAACCGATGTCACCCAGCAGGTCGACGGCGTCCCCGGCCAGCCCGAACGAGACGACCGGGCCGAACAGCGGGTCCTCGACCGACCGCACGACGCAGGCGACCCCGGTGGGCGCCATCCGCTGGACCTCGAGCGGCTCGTCCTGCGCGCCGACCTGGCGAGCCCGCTCGTGCAGGTGGGCGAGCGCGGAGCGCAGGTCGGCGGCGTCGGAGATGTCGAGTCGGACCCCGCCGAGATCGGAGCGGTGGCGCAGCAGCGCGGAGGTGTTCTTCAGCGCGACCGGCCAGCCGAGCGCGACCGCCGCGGCGACCGCCTCGTCGGCCGTGGTCACGGTGCGGCCGGTGCGGACCTCGATGCCGTAGCAGGCCAGCAGCTCCTCCGCGGCGGCGGGGTCGAGCACCACGGGTCCGTCGCCGGCCCGGCCGGCGAGGTGCCGGGCGGTCAGGGCGCGGGCGCGCACGGGATCGGTGCCACCGGGCCGCACGGGCTGGCCGCGGGC
>NZ_DATCNW010000203.1:0-16224 GCF_036565025.1 Pengzhenrongella sp. | reverse complement strand
GTCAGGTGGGGTGCGGGCCTACGAAGAGGCAGAAGGGGTGGCCGGCCAGGTCCGCGTAGACGCGCAGGGGCTCTTCGGGGTCCTCGGAGCGGTCGCGGAGGAGCCGGGCGCCCAGGCCGAGGGCTCGCTCGTGCTGGACCTCGAGGTCCTCCAACGTGGGCACGTCCAGGTCCAGGTGCAGCATCTGCGGGTGCGGGCCCTCGGGCCAGGTGGGTTCGGGCAGCACCGCCACGTTCTGGAACGCGATCCGCACACCGAGATCGCTGCGGAGCACCAGCCAGTCCTTGCCGCGGGGATCCGGCTCTCCGGCCGGCGGCGGCTCGTCCCCCGGCCGGTACCGCCAGCCGAGCAGCTCGCGGTAGAACTCCGCGAGCAGGCGAGCGTCGGTGCAGTCAAGAACGACCTGCCGGAGCAGCGGGTAGCTGGGCGTCGAGTCCACGGGATAACCTCCAGGTCAGGTCAGGTCCGGGCCAGGGCGGCGATGAACCCCCCGGCGAACGTGTCGCCCAACCCGATGGTGGTCGGGTGTTCGACGTCGACCACGAACGCCGGGACGCAGCAGACCGCGCTGCCCATCGTGCTCCGCAGGCCCGCCGCTAGATCGGCGCCGCGCGGGTGCACGGGCAGCATGCTCACCGCTCGGTACTCGCGCTCGCCGAAGTCGTCCCCGTGGGCGTATCGGGTGCTCGCCATCGTGATTCCGCCGCGCAAGCCCTCCTCGTAGGACTCGGCCCGGTCGCCCAGCGCGAGCGACCAGTACTTGGTGTGGATGACCAGGGTCGCGGCCGGCACCAGCGCGTGCACGTCGACGAGCGCCCGCGCCATCTCCTCCACGTCGAGCAGGTCGAGGGAACGGCCCAGGTACGCCTGCAGCTCGTCCTCGTTCATGCTGTAGACGTCGATGACGTCCAGCAGCGCGTCGCGCACGCGCTGGCTCATGGCCGGCACGTGGAATCCGGCGTCCTCGTAGTAGACGACGGCGGTCGGCGGCAGCTGCTGCAGGTGCTTGCGGATGCCGCGCAGACGGTCGTCGAGCAGGTCCTCCTCCTGCATCGTGTTGAAGCCCGAGATCATGAAGATCTCGGCCTTGCTCAGCGCGGAGCCGAGCTCCTCGCTGAGCACCATCTCCCGGTTGGGAGGGTCGTTGGTGTAGATGATCCGGTTCGGGTGCGGCGCCACCAGCTCGAGGTCGCCGGACCGGACGCTCGTCCCCGCCCTGAACTGGACGATGAGGTGCGGATCGGTCGAGTCCTGCGCGGCGCTGCACACGTACCCGCAGCCAGCCGGCAGCAGCCGGCGAACGGTGTCGTCGATGCTCACCAGGTGCAGCGTGCAGGTGACGCCGAGCGCACGCATGCCGAGCGCCGCCCGGACCGGCGTGCCACCGAGGGTGATCCGCTTGCGGAACCGGGCGGCGAACTGCTCCACGATGTCGGAGGAGGCGACGAACCGCTCTCCTCCGACACCGTCCCTCAGGAAGGCCAGCAACGAGACCACCAGGTCCCGCTCGCTGCGCACAGCGATCGAGGTGGTCAGCTCCGCGCTGCGGATGGCGTAGCCCGCGACGAGCTCCTCGATGACCAGGGAGTCCCAGGCGATCTCGTAGTCGACGGTGCCACCCAGCCCCAGCACCAGCTTCTCGCTAGCGGACTTCTCTGTCATGGGCTATTCGTTCTCGTAGCCAGCCGTGCGGATCAGTAGAGCTTCGCCTTGCCGGCGGCGTTGAACAGGTCGATCTTCTGCGCCGCGGTCTCCTTCATCGCCGCGATGCAGGGCGGCTGGATGGTGTTCGGCTCGCGCAGCGTCAGGTCGGCCATCACCTCACGCATCTTGTTGTGGTACGCGACCTTGATGTCGCTCGAGATGTTGATCTTGTTGATGCCGAGGACGACCGACTGGCCGATCTCGGCGTCGGGGTTGTTGGAGCCACCGTGCAGCACCAGCGGAATGCTCACCTTGCTGCGGATGCGCTGCAGCAGGTCGAGCTTGAGCTCTGCTTTCAGGCCCTTGGGGTAGATGCCGTGGGACGTGCCGATGGCGATCGCGAGGCTGTCCACGCCGGTGGCCCGGACGAACCGCACGGCGTCGTCGGGATCGGTATAGATGATGTTCGACGCCGCGACGCCGTCCTCCGCCTGCTCGTCCAGCTTGCCGATCGTGCCCAGCTCGCCCTCGACCGACAGGCCGACGGCGTGCGCCGTGTCCGCGATCTTCTTCGTGATGGCGACGTTCTCGTCGAACGGGAGCATGGAGCCGTCGAGCATGACGGACGTGAAGCCGCTCTTGATCGCCAGCAGCACCTGCTCGTACGTCCCGCCGTGGTCCAGGTGGATGGTGACCGGGACCGACGAGCGGTGCGCCCGGGAGATGATCGCCGGCAGCATGTCGACGCCGATGTGGCTCAGCTCGTCCGGGTGGATCGCGATGATCACCGGGGACTCCTTCTCCTCGCTGATCTCGAAGATGCCGTTCATCATCGCGTAGTCGCTCACGTTGAATGCCGGCACCGCGAAGTGGTTGGCGTTCGCCACTGAAAGAAGGTCGATACCATTCATCAACATTGCGGGGTTTCTCCTTGGATCGTGTGATTGAAGTAGAACAGATGTGGGGGTCGGGACTCAGCCCTTGACGGAGCCGCCGGACAGTCCGCCGATGAAATACCGCTGGAAAAACAGGAAAAGGAGCAGCACGGGGATGCAGCCAAGAATGCTCATGGCCATCATCTCGTTCCATTTGTACGAGTGCTGACCCATGAGCAGCTGAATGCCGATGGGCACCGTGCGCATGTCCTCGGTCCGGGTCAGGGTGAGGGCGAAGAGGTACTCGTTCCAGGCGATCATGAACGTGTAGATGCCGACCGAGACGATGCCCGGGATGGAGATCGGCAGCAGCACCCGCCACAACGCGGTCAGGGCATTTCCACCATCGAGCTTGACGGCCTCGTCGAGCTCCTTGGGCAGGGTGTTGAAGTAGCCGGTCATCATGATGATCGCGTAGGGCAGGGTGAACACCATGTACGTCAGGATCAGCGCGTAGTACGTGTTGTACAGGTGCAGCACCACCATCAACCCGAAGTACGGGATGAGCAGCGTGATCGGCGGCACCGCCTGCACGCTCACGATGATCATGTTGAGCGGGCCCTTGTAGCGGAACTCGTACCGGCTGAACGCGTACGCGGCCATGATCGCGACGGCGAGCGTCAGCACCGTGACCGACAACGACACCACGTAGCTGTTGGTGAAGAACCGCACCTTCACGGGGTCGCTCAGGATCGTGTGGTAGGCCTCGAACGAGAACGACTTCGTGATGATCTTCGGTGGGTACTCGAAGATCTCCGAGTTCGCCTTGAAGGAGCTCACCGCCATCCAGAACACCGGGAAGCCGGCGAACACGGCCCCGATGACCAGCGGGATGATGACGCCGATCTTCTTCAGCGATCGGCTCCGCTTCTTGGCCAGCGTTCGGCTGCGCTGATTGGTCAGGGTAAGGCTGCTCATGGGTCAGTCCCGCGCTTTCTGGTGCCTGACGTAGAAGAACGACAGCACCATCGAGAAGAGGAGAATGATGACCGCGCTCGCCGATGCCTCGGAGAACTCGTAGCGACTGAAGGCCAGCTTGTAGGTGTACGTGCTGAGCATCTCGGTGACGTTGATGGGGCCACCGCCGGTGGTCATCCAGATCAGGGCGAACTGCTGGGTGGTCCAGATGACGTCGAGCATCGCCATCGCGATGATGATCGGCTTGAGCTGCGGGAGCGTCACGTGCAGGAACTGCTGGAGTCCGTTCGCCCCGTCCACCGTGGCCGCCTCGTACAGGTCGCGTGGGATCCCCTGCAGACCGGCCAGCAGGCTGATCATGAAGAACGGATAGCCTGCCCAGACGTTGATGAAGGTGACCGCATACAGCGCCGTCTGGCGTGAGGCCAGCCACTCGACGCCGGTGTCGACGAAGCCCAGGCTGATCAGCGCGTAGTTCGCGATGCCGTTCGGGGCGAGGATCAGCCGCCACAGGACCGCGATGATCGCCACGGTGAACAGCCACGGGAGGATGTACACCACCCGGAACAGCGCCTTGGTCACGATGCCCAGCAGCGGCGTGTTCAGCAGCATCGCGAACCCGAGACCCAGCACGAGGTGGGCGGCCACGCTGGAGGACGTGAAGAACAGGGTGTTCCCGATCGCGGTGTAGAACACCGGGTCGGTGAGCACCTCGCGATAGTTGGTGAACCCCGCGAACACCGGGTTCTGGTTCACGATCACGTTGTCCATGACCGAGTAGCTGACGACCATGACGATCGGGATGAGCGTCAGGACGATCATCAACACTGCTGTCGGGGAGATGAACCCGTACGGCGCGAGCTTCCGCTTGAACCTGGTCCACGCGGTGCCGCGCTGCCTCGCCGGCGGCGGGGCGGTCCGGCGCCGCGCGTCCGGATCGGCGATTACAGATGTCACGGAAAAAGCCTCCTTGGGGATCGGCCGCGCCATGGCACCAGCCATGGCGCGGCCTTTCACGAATTCGCTCACGATCCTTGAGCTGGACCTAGAACTCGCTCGTCCACTTGTCCTGGACGTTCTTCAGCATCGTGTCGACCGACTGGTCGCTCGTGAGCGTCTGCTGGAACTGCTCGTCGAAGTCGCGCATGAGCTGCTCCGCCACCGGAAGGCCGGTGAACTCGTTGGCCGGGTGGCCGCTCTTGTAGATGTCGAAGGCGGTCTTGAAGAGCGCATCGGTCTTGACGAAGTCGGGCACGGACTTGGTGTTCCCGGGGAACGCGAAGGCCGCGGAGGAGAGCTCGGAGTTGGTCTTCTCGCTCATCAGGAACGAGACCAGCTTGAACGCCTCGGCCTTGTGCTTGGAGTTGTTGGCGATGCCGACGCCCCAGGATGCGTACGGGATCCCACGTTCACCGGTGTAGCCGTCCTTGGCCGGGATCGCCGAGATGGAGAACTTGAGGTTCTTGTTGTTCTCGCGGATGAGGTTGATGTGCGCGAGCGAGTCGATCATCATGCCGACCCGGCCGTTCGTGAACTCCTCGACCTTGTCCTGCTCCTTCATGGTCAGGGCTCCGGGAGCGATCACCTTGTCGTCGTAGAGGCCCTTGATGTACTCGACCGCGCTCTTCACGTCGGCATTGTTGACGTCGGGCTTGCCGTCCTTGAGCATGCTCCCGCCGGACGACCAGACCCACGACATGACGTCGTTCTGGATCCCGTTCGGCGCCTCGAGCGACAGCGGCAGGACCCAGCCCTTGGTGTTCGCACCCAGGGCACTAACGGCCTTCGCATCAGCGGCGAACTCCGTGCGGTCCGACGGCGGCTTGGTGACGCCGGCCTTCGTCAGCAGGGCGTCGTTGGAGAACAGCGGGTAGACGAAGTTGACCACCGGGATCATGTTCGTCTTGCCCTTGATCTTGATCTGGCTGGCGAGCTGGCTCTCGTCGTAGTTCGAGTCCTTCATGAGCTTCGACAGGTCCGCGATGGCGCCTTGCTTGGCGAAGTCGCTGACCCACGCGCCGTCCAGCCCGACGACGTCGGACATGGTGCCTGCGGCGGCACCGGCCACCACCTGCTCCTTGGTCGAGTCGTACGGTCCGCTGAGGAGTTTCACCTTGATGTTGGGATTCTCCTTCTCGAACTGGTCCATCAGTCCGCGGAGCGAACCCTTGGGCAGCTCCGGCTCCCACCACTGGGCAAACTCGAGGGTGACCTTTCCGCCCGAGGATGCGTCTGACGTGCTGCTCGGGCTACCGCCGGAACATCCAGCGGCCAGCATCACGGCCGTGCCTGCGCCGAGAAGTGCGAGGACTCGCCGTCGTGCGTGAGCGTCGTTGCCCATGATCATCCAATCTTCGACGTGCCGTAGTGTGCGGCTGTGTGCGGTTTCATGCACGTTCCCGCAGAGTAATCCAGCAAACGGACCGACGTCAATAGCCGAGACCAACTCGATACCTACCGGTGGACGACCCGGCCGGCACCTGGAGCGTCACCGCCTGACCGGGCGCCCGGGGGTTACCCAGGCGAGCGGAAGACAACGCGTCGTCGCAGGTGGGAGGCGTGATCTGGCGCGATCGAGAAGCTCTCGCGCGGGCCCCATAGAGACTCAGGACGGGACGTGCGAGCCGTACGGCCTCAACGCGGCGGGCAGTGCCGCACACGCGCAATGAACCGCATCCAACCGAACAGCATCCGAGGGGTGCCGAGCGCCGAGCCGGTCAGGAACGGTCGGCGGGCGCCGACCAGGTCAGGATCCGTCGCGCGGCCCCATCGCCGCAACCTTGACCTTGACCTGCGCCGTCGCGAGCAGCTCGGCGAGGCGGGCCGGCACGGGCTGGTCGGTGATGAGCATGTCGGCGGCCGACAGCTCCGCCACCTGGGCGAAGATGCTCCGGCCGAACTTCGAGCTGTCCGCGAGGACGACGACGAGCCGCGAGGACTTCATCATCTCGAGCATCATCCGGGCCTCGTGCAGGTTTGACGTCGAGTAGCCCATCTCCGCGCCGACCCCACCCACGCTGATCAGCGCGATGTCGGCCTGGATCCGGTGCGAGTGGCCGCCATCGGTCCCCGGGAACTCGACCGGCCCCACCGTGACCAGCGAGCCGACCCGGACGTTCCCGCCAAGAAGGTACACGTCACGGGCGCACTGCGACGGAATCTCGACGGGCGCGAGCAGGTTGTTCGTCACCACGGTGAGATTCCGGCGCCCGGCGAGGTGCGGCAGGACTGCCAGGGTCGTGGTGCCCCCGTTGAGCAGGATGGTCTGGCCGTCCTCGATGAGCGACGCCGCGAGCTCACCGATCCGGCGCTTGGCCTCGCCCTGGACGTGGATCCGTTCCGGGAAGGGTGTCTCCGCCTGGGAAAGGGTGCCGTTGCGCACCGCTCCCCCATGGGTGCGCTTGAGGACGCCGTCGGCCGCGAGCTCGTCGAGGTCGCGGCGCACGGTGTCCACCGAGACCCCGAACTGTTCGGCGAGCTCGCTCACGGTGAGCTCGCCGGCCTTGATCACCGAGGCGGCCAGCTCGTTCTTGCGGCGGGCAGGCAACCGCGGCGCCCGCTGGTTCACTACCATCGCCGATCTCCCCTGGCTTGTGCCTGCTGCGTCCGTACTGGCGCTGCTCATGCGACTATAAGCCTCTTCTTGCGGTTTTGTGCAGTCCTCATCTGCGGCTCTGTGCTGGCAGGGTGCGTAGGAGTCTCAACCCAGGGTGAGCCACGTGACGTTCAGCGCGTCGTGGAGGGAGCGTCAACAGCGCGAGCCGAAGCGCGGCTCAGTCTCGGCTCTCGGCCGCGATCCCGGCGTTGTGCTCCGCGACCCGCCCCGCGACGATGCCCTTGAGCTCCTCGAGACTCGAGACCTCGCCGACCCCCTCGAGCAGGGCCCGGGCCGGTCCGAAGTTCGCCGGGTTGTCGTACTCGGTCGCGAAGTCCGTCAGGAGGCCGGCAAGTTCCGCGTGCAACTTCTCGACGGCGGCCGGCGGGAGCAGGGAGAGCCCGACCGCGAACTCGACCCACGCCGCGATCACCGCCGGGACCGCGGCCCGGTCGTCCGCGTCCAGCGTCGCCTTGCGGGGCAGCCAGCGCAGGAGGAAGTTCCCCAGCTTGGTCGGGCTGACCCGCAACGGGCGGCCGTTGTCGTAGTCGAAGCCGTAGTCGACGAGCAACCGCGCCAGGTACTCCACTTCAGTCCCCGGCACGCCGACGTGCGCCGCCACGGGCGCCGAGGCTCCGAACCGCTCGACGATCCGGCCGCGCTCCGCCGGGTCCACCGCCGGCGGGTGATCGAGGTCGAACGGCACGGCGACCCCCGCCGAGCCGAGCGCCTCGCGGACGGCGGCGGCGTCGTCCGCCCGGGAGCCCACGCCCGCGCTCACGAGCCGGAGCCGGGCGAGCGCGAGGGCGATCGTGTCGCCGAACGACGCCGCGACGTCGGGCTGGTGCGTCATGTCGGTCGCTGCCAGGGCACGCACGAGCAGGAAGCAGGCCGCAGCGGGATCGAGCGGGGCGAACCGCGCCAGGCCCTCGCTCGCGGCGGCGTCCTGAGCCATGGCTCCGTGCAGCGCGTCGGGGTCCGGCGTGACCAGGAGGTCCGGGCACCAGCCACCGAGGTGGGAGAAGTCGACGAGCGCCCCGAGGGTGTGCCTGGCGCCCGCGCCGTCGAACTCCAGCAGGACGTGGGCCTGATCGCCGAACGCGTCGGTGAGCACCATGACGCGCGCCAGCCGCCAGGCGCCGATCGCCTCCGCCCAGGCCGGCAGGACGCGCGACCCCGCGCGCAGCCCCTTCCGGGCGAGGGCGCGGGAGGGTTCCGCGGGTGCCAGCTGAGCGAGGGCGACGAGCGCCGCGGTCGCCTCGCGGGTCGTGCGCGAGGTGAGGTCCTTGATGAGCCCATCGAGATTGTCGGTGGCGACCGCGGGGCGTGCCGGGTCGGCTCCCCGCATCGACCCGAGGAACTCCGAGACGACGAGCTCCGCCTCGAGCGGGTCCACCTTGCTCAAGGTCGGCCGCAGGGCCTCCGCCAGCAGGCCGTAGAGCGGATCGAACCGCGCCCGCTGGGGACCGCCCGGGGGCCTCTTGGCGGATCCGGCCTTCTTCGTTCGCTTGCGGCTGACGGGGCTCATGGTCGCCGAGTCTGCACTGCCGTCGTCCGCCGGGACAAGCCGGAGCAACCCCACCGGGAGCCGCGGGGAGGACCCGCGCGCGGTGAACCGCCTACGGACGCTGCATCCCGATCGCCTCGAGGCCTGCCGGACCCGCCACGACGGTGACGGCGTCCGCCTCGGAGCCGCGCACCGCAGCCACGACGTCGTCGAGCACCCAGGGAGCGGCGAGCCCGTCGGTTCGCACCCACACCTCGACCCGGGCTCCGGTGCGGTGCTCGACCGCGCGCCCGACGGCGGCGTCCGGCGCCCCGACCAGCAGGACGTACCGGGGACCGCCGCCCGCCGACGCGGCCGGCAGGCGCGAGCGGTCGTCGCGGTAGACGGCCCAGTGGTAGCCGGAGATGGCACCGGTCGCCAGCAGGATCGCGACCGGGATGCGCATGTCGCGCACCACCTGGGCGTCGAAGCCACCCTTGAGCGCGCCCTGGAACCCGAAGAACGCCGCGACCAGGACCGCGATGACCGCAGCGACCCCGCCGAGGCCGAACAGCACGAACAGGTAGAGCCGCCGGGTGGGTGAGGCGAGCTCGTCGGCATACGTGGCAGCGGCGGCGACGCTGGGGACGGCATCGGCGTCGGCGGCGTGGGGGGCGGAGTGGTCGGACCGGGTCGCGCGTCCGATGCGCGACCAGAACACCCACCACAGCGGGCCGCCGACGAGCAGCAGGGTCACCCCGGCCAGCAGCGAGTTGACCACCGCGGTGCCGACCTCGACCGCGGGGGCGGGCAGCAGGGACTCGACGAGCGCGACGATCACCATCGTCACGCCGACCGCCGCGGCCAGCAACGCGATGCCGGACATCAGGTACTCGTAGACCCGGGTGACCTCGGTGCGTTCGGGCGTCGCGCCGGCGAGCACCTGCCGGTGGTACCACCAGCTCGCGGCGCCGACCACGACGCAGGCCCCGGCGACCGCCGTGCCGTCGAAGTGGGTGGCGGCCTGGGTCGAGGCGGGCTCGCCGAGGAACCAGACGAGGACCTTGTTCAGCGCGATGCTGGCCCCGACGACCGCCAGCACGAGCGAACCCCCGACGCCGATCGGGAGCACGTAGCCGAACCACAGCGGTGACCGGCGGTCCGTGGCCAGGCCCCGCAGCCAGTAGACGACCCAGACCGGCACGCCCACGACCACCGTGGCCGCGGCCTGCCCGAGCTCGTTCGACTGGCCGCCGACGAGGGTCTTCGCGGGGTCCACCAGCAGCGCGTCGAGGCTCGCCCCGAGCAGCCAGGCGAGCCCGGCGACCGTGGTGGCCAGGCCGATGAGCGAGCCGATCGCGAGCTGGACGCGCCGGCGGTCGGCGTCGAGCAGGCGCTTCGCCACGGTCCAGTTCCCGAACCAGGCGGCCGCCCACACGACGGTCCGGGTCAGCGCGGCCCCGTCGAGACGCGGGTCGACGAGGGCGGCCGACGCGACGTCGTGCAGGGCGAACATCGAGGAGACCAGGGCGGTCAGCGGGGCGAGCGTGGCGTAGAACGCCCAGCCGAGCGAGCGCGCCTCGTCGCGGTCCGCGCGCAGGCGGCGGCGCGACCACGCCACCATCAGGGCGAACATCGGCAGGCCGAACACGGAGAAGGTCAGGGCTCGGGCCAGTCCGGAGCGGTCGCCGCCCGCGAGCGCGGGCTTCTCGACGAGCAGGCCGAGCAGCTCCGACAGGCCGACGGCGGCCACGATCATCAGCCCGTAGAGCAGCAGGTACTGGAAGAAGCGCCGGACGCTGCGCGCGTCGATCCCGCCGCCGCCACCGGTGGAGCGGTTGCCGAAGTGCCGCACCGCCCACACGACCAGCACGATCGGGACCACGAGGAACAGCAGCGAGGAGACCAGCCCGAGGAACATGCCTCAGCCCTTCCCTGCCGTGCAGCCGGACAGCAGCCACGGCGACTCGGCGATCTGCCAGACCCCTGCGTCCCGCTGCAGGGTGATCCGCTCGCTGTGCGTGTACGCCGAGGACCCGAAGAGCTCGTCGCCGGAGCCCTCGGTCACCTTGACCGTGACGACCGCGCGGTCACCGTCGACGACGGCGTCGTCGAGCACGATCCGGGCGGACTCGGGCACGGCGGCGAGCGCCAGGTCCGACTCCCCGCACCCGGAGGACGGCGAGAGCAGGTCCGCGGCGCGCGAGTGGTCGCCGTCGAGCACGGCCTTCAGGTACGCCTGGACGACTCCTTGCGGGGTGTGCGGGTCGAACTGGGGCGGGGTGCGGTTGGCCACCACCACCCCGGCAACGACGGCGACGAGCACCACGGCGCCGACGAGGGCGGCAAGGACACGGTTCGGTCCGATGGGCACTGGGTGGGTCTCCACGGTCGTGAGGTTTCGGCGGCACCGCCGAGGTTCGTCCCATGATGCGGTACGCGACGCGTCATGGGACGAACCCGACGACGGCGAGCCACCTATAGCTGCGCCGCCCGCGCCGGCATGATCAGCGGGACGGCTCCGGGCAGGTGGGCCGGCGCCGGCGCCGGCGCGGCGAGCACCGGCTTGCGGAGCCTCGGGCGGAACGCGTCGAGCGTCGGTATCGCCACGCCGTCGAGCCCGATGCCGAGCGTGACGAGGCGGTACGCATCGGGGAACTGCGTGCGCTGGCGCTCGAACATCGGCGCGCAGTGGGCGTAGACCGGCGTGCTCTTCGCGGACCCGAGGTAGGAGGCCGTGTTCGTCCCCGGCAAGGGTCGGGTGAGGATGCCCACCGAACCCAGCAGGCGGCGCACGCGCTCGTCCAGGATCGCGACGAACGAGCTCATCCGGTTCGCCCGCGTGACGGCGACGACGCCGTGGTAGAGCGCGAGGGACAGCTGCGTCCCCCCGCCCGTCGAACCGGACCGCACCCCGAGGGTCGCCACCTCCCAGGTGGACCCGAGATCGATGCCGACCGCCGCCGCGGCGCGCCCGCCGTCGACGTCCCACGGCTCACGCCCGACGTCGACCAGCATCTTCAGTCCGGCGTGTCCCCCGGGCTGGAGCATCCGGGCCGCCCCGAGGACCTCGCCGGCCTGGTTCGCCAGCACGAGGAACATCGAGCTGTCCTCGTAGGCCCCGTACTCCTCGGCGAGCTGCTCACGGGTGTTGCCGAACCATTTCAGGAATACCTCGGCCTCGCAGTCCCGGGCCCCCGCCAACAACGCACCGTGAACGTCGAAGTGCATCGAGAGCTCGGAGGGCATCAGAACTCCTTGAACGCGACGTCGGTGGCGTCGAACCACTCCCTCGTGAATTCGACCACGGCCGCCGCGGAAAAGGCCTTGCACGCATACACGTCGACGCTGAAGAACAGCCGGGGAACGTCCCAGGCGTAAAAGTGGGCCCCGGAGGTCTCCCAGTGGATCCAGCCCGCCCAGCCGAATTCCGGCGACTGGTGGGTGACCGGCTCCAGCAGCTCGAGCATGTCGATCGTCTTGGACAGCGCGGACAGATACTCCCTGATCGCAGCCGCGTCGATCGGCTCGCGGCACAGACCCTCGACCACCAGTCGTTGCCGGTGGATTTCGGGAGCTAGGTCTCGCACAGCATCTCCAGTCACTTAAGCCCCGGACGGGCACCCGATCGCCACCGGCAGCACGAATATCTTTTCGCGGACGGTGGCGCGCGGCCGAAAGTAACTGAGGAATAGCATACTCGTCCGCCGCATCATCATAGGGGTCGGACAATTCACCCAGGTCACCAAAAGTTCCCCGGTCGAGGGTCGGATGCCTCGGTTATTTCGAAAACGCGAATGAGTCGACGCCGCTTAACACCACAATCCCGACAATTCGGGGCACTTCAAGGGTGGTGCGGCACTGCGTCCGCGCATGGCGACCATGGCGAACCTCACCCTGTCCGGGGTCGCCGGCCCGCCCGGTCCGTTAGGCCGATCGGGCGAAACGTCGTGCTCCCAGCGCCGGGTGGCCGGCGGAGGGGATCCGGGGCATCACGGCACGAACCCGGGCGGGCGAGCGCGATGGACGGCCCGGCGGGCGAGCGCGATCGACGCTCTGGGCATGGGAGATCACAGGCGCGATGACCCTCGCCGTGACCGGCCCGTCTCGAGTCAGAGCCCGCCGCTGAATTCGATCGGGTGCCCCGCGACGATCTCGGCGGCGGCTTTCCGCAGGACGTCACCCGTCAGATTCATCCCGCGCTTGATGAGCTCCTCGTTCAGCTGCTCCGCGATCTCTTCCGCGGAGCGTCCACCGGCAACCCCGACGGCGGCCGCCGCCTCGTTCGCCTTCTCCAGAACGATGGCCGCAACGTCTCGCTCGGCGCCCGGATGCATGGTGATCTTGGTCGTTGTCATAGACAAAAGGCTAGCCAGCCCGCGCGCCTGTTTGAAGGGCCGCGGCACCCGCCTTTCCGAGGCTCGACAACTCCACCCGCCGACGTCGTACCGCGGGTCCCCCGCCGTCCTAACCTGCTGAGATGACGCAAGACCTGACCGTCGTCGAGCGGGTCGCCGGCCGCTGCGGGGAACTGGTCCTGCTGCGGCGGGACGGGCAGTTCGAGATCGTCGCGAACGGCGTCTTCCTGATGGACACCCGCGGCGGTGCCTCGGAACGGCTACAGGTGAGCGTCACCGCCGATCGCATGCCGCCGCCGGGGCGGATGCTGATCGGCGGGCTCGGCGTGGGGTTCGCGCTGGCTGCCGCCCTCGATCGGCCCGACGTCGGGCAGGTGCACGTCGTCGAGCGGGAACCGGCGGTGCTGCGGTGGAACCGCGGCGTGCTGGCGGGGTCGAACGGCGGCGGGCTGCTCGATCCGCGGGTGCACAGCTACGAGGACGACGTCGCGGGCTGGCTCGCGGGCGCGCCCGGGGGCTCGCTCGACGCGATCTGCCTCGACGTGGACAACGGACCGGAGTGGCTCGTGTCGCCCGACAACGCGTGGCTGTACGGGGCGGACGGGCTGGGCGCGGCCGCGCGTGCGCTGTCGCCCGGCGGCGTGCTGACGATCTGGAGCGCCGCGCAGGCGCCGGCGTTCGTCGCACGGATGACGGAGCACTTCGCTGACGTCGAGGTCCTCGAGGTCCCCGCCGCGCACGGGGTGCCGGACGTGATCATCCTGGGCCGGGTGCCGCGGATCCGCGACGAGGATCAGCCTGGAAGCCGTCCGCGACGCAGCATTCTGTGAGACTTCTCCCTACGCTGGCGGGCATGGGAACGGTGCCGTTGAGCGAAGCGCGCCGCACGCTTCGAGCGTTGGTCGAGCGGGTCGAACAGACCCATGAACGGGTCACGCTCACACTCGACGGACGCCCCGCGGCGGTTCTCGTCAGCGCCGCGGACCTCGAAGCCCTGGAAGAAACTCTTGCCGTGCTCTCTGACAGCGGACTGATGCGGCAGCTCGCCGAGGCGAAGGACGCCATCGACGCAGGGGACGTCGTCGACGAAACGGGGCTGCGCGACTTCCAGAGGCGTTCCGGCCGCTGACCCTCCGAAACCAGAACCCCGGATAGCGCAAAACACTCAGCCCCGGTGGCGCTCGTCCGATGAGGGCGGTATGAAACTCGCGTACCGCCGCTGGTGGCGGCTCGGCGTCCCGCTCGCTGTCGCGGCGCTGCTCGTCGGCGCCTCCTCCGCGCAGGGGGCCGGGGCCGCGCGGGCCGACGCGCCGTCGGGCACGGGCGGGTACAGCTGCCCGGGGTCGGTCGGGGGCCGCAGCCTCGAGGGTCCGACCAACGTCGCCATCCCCGGCGTCGAGGTGCAGGGCGACGCGTCCAACGACTTCCTGGTCACCTGCTCGTACGCCGGACCGTCGTCATGGTGGGCGATCGAGGTCGCGTGGACCCCGCCGGGAAGCAGCAGCCGCACGTTCGAGGGGTGCGGCAGCGTCCCGGGCCGCCCGCTCGCGACCTTCGTCAGCGCGGACCGCTGGGCGTACGCGGGCACCAACCTCGACGAACCGCCCGCAGTGCTCGCGGCGGCCGCCCGGAAGGCGCTGACCGACGTCGAGAAGCTGGCGTCGCCCTGCGTACCCGCCACGGGCGAGCCGACGTCGGCCGGGACGCCGCCCGCGGCGAGCACTCCCCTGCCGGGCCGGCCGCTGTGCGACGAGGCGGTCCGGTACTACGGGGACACGCTGGCCCAGGCGGGGGTGACCGACCCGAAGGCCACGCGGCTGCGCACCGGCCTCGCGGAGATCCTCACGGGATTCGCCGCCGTGATCACCGACTACGACGCCGCGCACGCCGGCGCGCCCGCGCACAGCGCGGTCGGGTCGACGGGCGTCACGCTGGGGGCCATCAACTGGCTGTGGGAGGTCGGCGGTCTGAGCAGCAAGATTCCCGGCATCAGCAAGCTGTACGGCAATGCGCCGACCGACGCCTTCGTGACGCACACCGAGCCGCGGCTCGCGCAGAAGATCGCGGCCTCGAGCCATCCGCTCTCGCCCGCGGAGGTGTTCGCGATCGCCCTCGAGCTCAACAAGGGCGACGTCGGCAACGCGTTGCTCGCGGCGCACAACACGTTGCGGGCGCTGGGCCGCGGCGACCTGGTCGACCAGGAGCTCACCGGTGTCTCGAAGGCGGACGGCTCGCTGTACGGGACGCATCTGGCGGACCTGCGCAGCGGCGCGGAGAACTCCGGCCCGTGGTACCACCTGTTCGGCACCGCGTACTTCGAGCTCGTGTCGTCGTTGACGGGCAAGGGCGCGGAGCTCGCGCAGGCCGCCGCCTTCGCGTCCGACGACGCGCCAGCGGGGGCCACGGCGGTCGCCGCCGCGACCGACCACTTCGGCGGGCAGCTGCCGACGGCGTCCGCCCTGTCGGGCTGGGCGAACTGGGCCGAGCAGCGGATCCGCGCCCGGAACGGGTCGAAGCCCGACCCGGAGAAGTACTGCCTGAATGTGTGGGGCGCACAGCTCGGCGCCGTGCTGGCACAGGCGATGGGCGGAACGGCGAGCTATGCGAGCAGCTCGTTCGAGTTCGACGCGAACGCGGGCGGGTCGGAGGTGGACGTGCTGCAGTCCCCGTTCTCGGTGCGCTGGACGACGCCGGCGGGGACGACGACGCTCGACCAGACGTCGGGCACGGTGACGTTCGGCAACGCGCTGCTCGTCTATCCGCTCGCCGAGGGTGGCAGCTGGGGCGGGGTGTTCGTGCCGCCGGCGGACTCGAGTGGGACGGTCACGTTCGTGGCTACCAAGGCGGGGGCTGAGCTGCACTTCTTGCGGGTGAATCCCCGCGAAGCCGTGCTCTACCGGGCAACCGCGGGCCAGGCCGGCGAGGAGATGACGCTGGCCTTGGGTACGGAGTCCTTCGGGGCGGCGATGACGAGCTCAGGCGGGGAGTCGATCGTCCCGGAGCGGTTGAATCCAACGACCACCAACGTCAGCGCCCGTACCAGTGCCGGCCTCAGCCCGTTCCCGGACCGGTCGGGGGACGCCTCTTCGGCCGCTGCGAAGCTGGCCGGCGCCGGCACCGTCCTCGTCCTGCTCGGCGTCGGGACCGCGCTGCTGATCAAAAGACGCCGCAACCCTCCCTCGAATCGCGTGAACTCCCCGTAACGTCCGAGCGCTGACGTCCTATAGGACGTCAGCGCTCGGACGTTACGGGGTAAGAGTTCCCTGCGGCGGGCACACATCTTTGTGT
>NZ_DATCNW010000202.1:0-36483 GCF_036565025.1 Pengzhenrongella sp. | reverse complement strand
CTCGCCGCGGGGATCGTCACGATCCAGCTGCTGGAGCCGGTCCCGGTCCGGGTCCAGCGTGAGCTGGCGCAGGACGCGGCGGAGGTCCTGAGGTTCCTCGGCCTGCCGCCCCGCCCCCCCCAATACCTTCAACACCATTCGGAGTATCCAGGTGATGGACCCGATCAGGATGTCCGTGGCGAGAAGTACGCTGGCGAAGGAGGCGGGACCCCGGGATCGGCCCTCGCGGGGTGAGGACGATGGCCAGGACCGGCCGGCCGCTTCGCGCGGACGTGCAACGACCGCGCTGCAACGGCGAAGCCGAGCCAGGTCGACGACGAAACCAAGCGCAAGGTGAAGAGCGCCCGCACTGCGGCGAGCAACAACGTGTGGCACGTCGCCGCGGACTGGTGTGAGGCGTTCGGCCCGGTCGTGTTCGGGAAGGTCGAAGAGCGTCTGCGCACGGCTGCCCTGGCCGAACGCGGGCGCCTGAAGGCGCTGCTGGCCGCCGGGGAGCCGTTGGACCAGCCGCAAGTGCTCCTGCTGGACGACATCCCGGTCTACGGGCGCAGCCACGCCCGGGGCGGAGCGTCGCGCAGGGATGAGGGCTTCTTCCTGCTGGTCGCCGGCGAGGTCGTCTGGGGGCCTGCCCCCGCCGGACCCGATGACAGCGCTGGACCGGTCGCTGAAGCTGAGGGTTGTGCGGGCGATGCCCAAGAGCAACGCGCCCTCCTGGCGGTTGCTGTTCGACGAGTTGGGGTATGCCCCGGACTTCGTCGTCGCTGACGCCGCGCCCGGGGCACCCCAGGCGGCAAAGGCACCCGGGAACCGCATCCGGCGCGGCGCCCGGGCAGGTCAGGTGCCGGCAGCGGCGCGCGTGTTGGCCGTCGCGTGAGTGCCGCGGTCTCGCGTCGGGACGCGCGAGCCGGAGCAGTTCGCCGCTGCGGTTCTCGTGGCAGCCGAGCAGCTTGGTGTCCGGGCAGACGCTGTCGGCTTCGTTACTCCCAATCGCCACCGCTGGGGTTCCATGTCTCGCCAGCAACGACACCGGCGAGCACAGGGTCTGCGAACGCGACGACTGCTTCGAGGACTGACGCGAACTGTTCGGGCAGCTGGGCGGAGTTGCTGCGGCGCCGCCAGCCAGCCCACCGTGCCTGCCCGAGCTCGGCGTACCCGTCGAGGACCTCGGCCAGTGGCCGGATGTTCGCCTTGCGGTGACGGGCGACCGCACCGATCGCGCTCGCCAGGTCGCTCGCGCTGATCGGGTGCTGGCGCGAGAGGCTCCAGATGTCGCCGAAGTCGCGCCAACGCGTGTTCGCGATGCCGCGCTGAATGGCGGTCACGATCTTCTCGGCGTAAACCATGTGCATCGGGTAGCCCGGCAGCTCGATCGGGTCGCCACCTCGAAGCCGGGGCACGGCAACGGTTGTCGGCTCGGGCCAGATCGGATCACCCACGTTCACGTCGACATGGAACGGGAGCTTGGCGCTGGCAAGGTGCGCTTCGACGTGCACACGCACTCCGGAATACTCGTCGTCCTCGCGGATGATTTCAGCGGTCGCCGTGTCACCGACGAACTCGATGCCGTCATCGCCGGGCGGCTCGGCCACCAGCACTCGGCGCACCAGCTCCAGAATCGTCTCGGTGTCGTTGGCAAGGTCGATGCCGGCCAGGTCGACGTCCTTGGTCGGTCGCCGTGAGTCGAAGGCGGCCAGCAGGACGCCGCCCTTGAGGACGAAGCTCTGGCGAACCTCACTGACCGCGAGGCGGGCGAGGAACCCCTCGAGCACGTAGAGCTGAAGCAACTCTTGGGTCGGGCGTCCGGTGCGGCGAGCCTCGTTCTGGAGGTCGAGGTAGGCATCGCCCGACGGCGTACCCCTCGTCACGCGGCTCACAGCAGGATCTCCAACGTCTTGCGCAGCGCGGTCTGGGCGCGCGGGAACGACCTGGCCAAAGCCAGAAGATCTGAGGGCTGACCGCCACGACGGAGCCATCGCTTGAGTGCCTCGTTGGCGAGATCGGGACCCTCGAGTTGGCGCATCCGGAAGGCGTCGATGATGCTTCGCTCGGCGGAGTAGAGACCGATGCTGCGTCCACCGTCGGTGTCCAGCCGCCCGCGGCCGATGGCGAAGGTGTCAGGGTCGAAGTGGCGCCACCTGACCGGGGCAGCGGTCTCCGGGGTCCACGATCCGCGCGGGATAGCGATGTCGATCTCGACCGGGATGTCGTCGATCAACTCATGGCGAGCGAGGGCCGAGCGCAGGCAGAGAGTGGCCTGGGGTGCCTTGGCGGCGATCTCGATCAGATCCTCATCGCCCAGCCAGTCACTTTTGCGGTACAGGCCGCGGGAAAGCGCGATGATGCTGCCCTCGTCCTTGAGACGGCGGAACTGACGCTCGCTGACGTGGTCGAGCGCCTCGGATGAGCGAAAGGTTTCGGGCAGACTGGCGAGCAGTTCGTCACTCGTCGGAGCCATGACCACACCTCCTGGGTCGGGAAACCTCAACACCAATGCCTCTAGTGTAGGGGATTCGCGCCGTTCGGGGGATGGTCGACGTACTCATCAGGCCACCTCACTGTCGCCAGACACGACGGGCGAGTTGCGCAGGAGCAGCTGCTCGAACAGGTTGGTGGCTGGGGTCGACCCCATGCGGGACCTCCAGAGGCGCGTTGGCGGGAGTGCGGTGTGGGGTGCACTGTGCCCGGGGTGCCCCGGGTGGCAAAAGGCGCCCGGGAACCGCGTTCGCCGCCGCGCCCGCCCGGGCCGGTCAGGCGGCGCCCGCGCCCACCACCGCCTTGCACGTGTCCAGGATCTCGCCCCGCGAGCCCGGGAACGACGGTGCGAGAGTATCGAACGCCGCCCAGAGCGTTGGGTCGTCCCCGACGCACGACCTCGCAGAGGTCTTCGTCACTCCCCGACTCAGCGGTCTCAGACGAACGCCGCTTGACGACAGCTACGCGGTGCCTTGTCAGGCTGCCTCTGCTGGTAGGCCCGGATACGTTTGCGACAGTCGGAACCACGAAAACCGCCCTCGACCTCGCCAGCGTCTTGACGTCCTACGCTGGGAAGGTGACTGACGCCGTCGGTGGTCGTGCCCCGTTCCAGGTCTTGGTGCTGCCCTATCGGCAGGTCACGGAGGGGCTCGAGTACGCCTTGTTCCGGCGTGCCGACGCCGCGTATTGGCAGGGTGTCGCCGGTGGTGGGGAGGCCGGCGAGTCACCGCTGCGAGCGGCCTGGCGGGAGACGACCGAGGAGGCGGGGCTGACCGGTGACCTCGATTTCGTCGCGCTGGACGCCCGGGCCACGGTCCCGGTGGTCCTAGTCACCGGGGAGTTCACGTGGGGTCCGAAAGTGCTGGTGATCCCGGAGTTCGCGTTCGGCGTGCGCGCCGTGGAGAACCGGTTCACGTTGTCGGACGAGCACACCGAGTACGAATGGTTCACTTTTGATGGGGCGACGAAGGCCGCGCGGTGGGACTCGAACCGGACGGCCCTGTGGGAGTTGGACCACCGGCTTCGGCACGGCCTGGTTCACCCGCCAGACTGAGCCAGGAGTCGGGCCAGACCGGCACCGAGCACCGGTCACGGACGCCCGATCGATTCGCGACATGCGGGTCGGACAGTCAGCCCCGCGAAGGAACCTTAGAAGCCGTACTCAACACGACGCGAACTCAGCGGGCGCGAGGTCGTAGGGCACGGCGCTCGGTCCATCAAGACCGAGGGACGCGCAACGGTCAGGCGACCGGTGCGGGGACACGCTCTACGGTGCCGGAACGGTCCCGCCGAAGCCTGCGTGTCGGTCCCTGTGTTCGGGCCGCCTGCTGACGAAATTGTCGTCGTCGCCTCCCGGCGACCCTTTCCAGCCCGAACAGCTGGCAGCCGTTGGGCGGCAAGGGATCACGCCGGTTGAGCGCGGCCCGCGACTTATCGCCATTCGTCACCTGGATACGCCGAATGGTCCTTCAACTTAGTGTGACGGCCCTGGACGGTGTCCGGATGGCTAGGGCTGGACAGCAGATGGTGCGGGACGACGAGGGTGGGCTGGCGGATCGGATCAGCGTGGGGGTGCTGGCGAAGGCGTTCCCGCGCGAGCTCGTGGAGTCGGTGATCGATGCGGTCGGTGCGGGGTTGCGGTGACGATCCCGTCGGAGGAGGCACTGTCCAAGGCGCGGGCCCGGTTGGGTCCCGAACCGTTGCGGTTGCTGTTCGAGGAGGTCTCGTGGCCGTTGGCGGGGCCGGACACGACCGGGGCGTTCTGGCGGGGTCTGCGCGTGACGAGCGTGGATGGCACGACCCTGGACGTGCAGGACACCGGCGCGAATTGGGAGCGTTTCGGGGGCCCGACGACCAAGACGAAGCAGGGCGAGCGGCTGCGGGGAGCGTTCCCGCAGCTGCGGCTGCTGGTGCTGGCCGAGTGTGGGACCCGCGCGTTGATCGCGGCCGGCGTCGGGGCGTACTCGAGTGGCGTCGCCGACGGCAGCTACGTGTCCGGACTTCCCTGCGCCTGCCACTCGATCCGTGAGGCGATCTGCGCCGCCGCCACCCTCACCGACGACGACCCACTACGACTGTCCCAGCGCTGGCAGATCGAGACGGCCTTCGATGCGGTCAAGTCCCAGCTCAAGGGCAATGGCGTCGTGCCGCGCTCCAAGACCCCCGACGGCGCCGAACAGGAATGCTGGGCCCTGCTCCAGGGCCATATCGGCGCTGACTCCCGTGTTCGCCACGATGTTCAACGAGTACGTGCCGGTCGCCGAGGACCTGGACCCCGGCACCCAGGACATCGTGGACGGCACGCTGCTCCCGTGCTGGTCATGGCACGGTCAGCGCCAGCTCGACTCCGGCAAGCACGGCACCACGGGCATCAACGTCCAGGTCGTCTGCGACCTGAGCGGCCGGCTCGCATGGATCTCAGACGCCGTCGACGGATGCCGCCACGACATCGCCGCGCTCAGGATCTCCGGCGCCCTCGACACCCTCGACTCGACTATCTGGATGGGCGACAAGGGATACATCGGAGGTGGCATGCTCACCCCTATCAGGAAACCCGAACACCGCAACCTCCTCGACTGGGAGAACGACTTCAACCGCGAGGTCAACAAGATCCGCTACATGATCGAGCGAACAATCGCCCACCTGAAGACCTGGAGGATCCTCCACACCGACTACCGGCGACCACTCTCAACATTCACCGAAACGATCGCCGCCGTAATCGCTCTCCACTTCTACAAGATCGCCGGTGAATAACCCTCTAGGTGTCCCTCAGGAGCGTCATGCACATCGGAAAGAGCGCTGCGGTCGAGGCAAGCTCGTCAGCATTTCGCTCCACCTACGAGCCCGAAGAATTGCCCGCCGACGCCACACGAATCCTGCTGGAGTCACACACAACACGTTCCAAGAAGTCGAGCGTTGTTGACGGCCAGACCAACGAATCGTCTCGGGAGCAGGTTTCTCTTGCGACGCTCGCACTGGAAGATTTCGAAGTGGCGCGATGGAGGTCGGCACCAGCATTCCTTGTAGAGCTGACGGCCGATTCCAATGGCTCTTTCAATCTGGTCGGCGAGCACACGATGCGAATCGCGGGCGTTGACTACCGCGCACGGACCGAAAGTAAACGTCAAGACGCCTTCGGTGCGTGGGACTGGTCGATCACAGCTGTGGCGGTCCCCCTGGACCTGCTCGACGGCCAGGTGCTGGGCGACGTGCGGGTCAGCGGCAGAGGGCTGGCTCCGCCCGCCGATCTCCGGACCGTCAACCTCGAGCAGTACTGGACCGGCCGCCGAGAACTGCTGGCACTCGAGCCCAGATGATTTTGTCGTCGTGTTTCGTCAAGGGGCGTGGTCAAGGGGGCATTCCGGATGGTTTCCGGGGTGCCCCCTTCCGTTGCAGGTCGTCCGCATCGGGCGCTTGCGGGTCGGAGGCAGCCTGCCTGTCAGGCGGCGGCAAGATGCGCGATCGCCCGGTCCCGCCATCGCTGCCCGGTCCGGGCAGTCACGACGTGCCCGTGCTCGAGCATGACCGCAGCCATCCGCGTCCCCACCACGCTAGGATCAACTCGGACCTGAGCGACCGCGATCTTCATCCGTTCCTCGATGTGGTCCACGAGCAGTTCCGGCACGTCCGCTGACCGAGGCGAGCCCGTCGAGCAGGGCAAGTCGTCGAGCAGGGCAAGTCGGCGGGCAAGGCAAGTCGGCGGGCAACGTAGGTCGGCGGGCGAGGCGAGGTCCTCAGGCAGGGCAAGGTCGTCAGGCAGGCCGAGGCCATCGGGCAGGGCAAGGTCGTCAAGCAGAGCTGGGTCGTCGCGGGTTCGCTACGCGTTCACCGCAACCACGTTCGTCGTTTGCGCGAGAACGACGGGAAATCACCTGTCATCGAGGTCTTCGTTGACTTTTCGACCGAGGACCACTACGACTAGCAGCGTGCCACCAAAATCAACCCGGCCGAGCATGATGAATCAGTACGGCCTCTTGTCAGCCGGAATTCTGCTCGTGCTTCTGCACGCATTTCTGAGTGTCCTCAATGTGGGCAAAGTAGGACAACCGAGCGATATCGGTGGCGGACTTCTCCTGCTCGCCGGCTATCTACTGGTGGCCATTGCCGTGCTGCGGCTCGTCTGGCGGCTCGGGCGTGCCCGACTGGCTCGACGGAACGACGACCAAGGTCCGAGAACTCACGGTGGGACGCAGATGTGAAGCATTCACGCAGTGTTCACGCACGCAGAGTTTCCGGTCGTCTGGCGCTGGTCGGCGTCCTGACCGCCGGCCTGGTCGGACTCGGGCTTGCGCCGGCCCAGGCGGAGACCTCGCCGCAGTCGCCCCGCGACCAGCGGGTCGTCGTGGTGGCTGCGCGCGCGGGCGACAAGGGCTCCCCCACGGTCGTCGCCGATGCGAGCGAGCCCCGCTCGTACGAGTTCGCCACCACCGTGCCGGCGGGGAGCACGCTGCGACCCGCCCAGGCCGGCGCCGCCAACGCCCGGGTGACCGGGGACATCCTGGTGGCGGGCCCGACCGGAGCGACCGCCGGCGCCTTCGACGGGGCGTGGGCACAGGACGCCAAGGGGCGTCCGGTCGCGACCTCGTACGCGATCACCGGCACGAGGCTCATCCAGACCGTCGTGCTCGATGCCGCGACCGTGTATCCGGTGACCTTGAACGCGCCGATCTACTCGTCGATCGCCGCCAGCCCTTCGCCCGCGGGGCCGGGCACAGCGCGAACCGCTGCTTCCGCACCAACGGCGACTTCCACTGCTCCGGCGACAACGGTGACGACCGCGACTTCGCTGCCGTTCGTCGCTGTCCCGGGGAACTACGTGTACAACCCCGCGCTCGGCGCCCTGCACGACTACTGCACTGACGCACCCGACGAATTCCCGGCGCCGTTCGCCCCCAATGCAAATTTCCGCGGCCCCTGCGCGCGCCACGATCTGTGCTACGAGGCTCACGTCGCAGGCAAGTCCGCGTGCGACAACGGCCTGAATACCGACATGTATACCAACTGCGACTACCAGTACGGCGTCTTCAGCGCGCTTCGCAGCCCGTGCCACGCCACGGCCGACGTCTATTGGGCCGCGGTGGTCGTCGCCGGCGGATACTGATCGAATCCGCACGTCGGCGATTCACGGTCGACATCTGCACCGGGGCTGCACCGGCTCCGGTGCCGCGGCGTGGTCGGCCGACGACCGCACCGGGTACGCGAACGACCTCGGTTTCGGCGCCGATCTGGTCGCCGTCACCGACAACGTCAACCAGTCCAAGGGCGATCAGGACCTGGAGGGACGGGGTGGCGACCGTCTTCGTCGGTGCCGCCGTCGTGCTCTACCTGCTGTCCCAGGGTGGCGCCACGGTCGCGGGACTGTCCGGACCGCGCGCGCCGGCCGTCGCCATCTTCGCGTTGGGAGTCGGGGGGTGTGACACGGCCAGGTCGCACATGCAGGACGTGTACGGCGTCGGCGGCAGACCGCGTCCGCCACTTGGTTACGTCGTGCTCGTTTCGGCCCTTGGCATCGGCACGCTCGTGGCGGGCATCGTCGCGATTTCCGGCTTCGCCGGGGTCCGCGACCGGCGGCGAGGCAGGAAAGCCCTCCCCGCCACCGGTCGCGGCCAACCGATCAGGCGCCGCTCGGCGCGACGCTCGGCGCGATCCCCACGTCACCCCGCACGCGCAGCACGCGTACGACGACGGTTCCCAGCGTGAGCCAGATGGTCGCCACTGCCGCGAACAGGCCGACGATCAGCAAGTTCCCCAGGCCCGCCAGGGCCTTGGGCGGTGCCGGGTGGTAGGCCGACTGACCGATCGTCACCTTGACCGTCGTCTTGGCCGTGACCGGCTGCGCGCCGCTCGCCGTGTAGCTCGCGACGAACTCCTGCGGCCCGTTCGACGTCGGCTTGTAGAGGTGGTCGGCGTCCGAACCGAGCGTCAGCCGGGCGACGCCGTCGGTGTCCGTGCTGACCGACCCGAGCGGAACCAGCCGGCCCGCGCCGAACTCCTCGCTGGTGAAGCCGAACGCGACCGGAGAGTGCACCAGGGGCCGGCCGTCCGGGCCGGCCACCTTCGCGGTGAGCTCCATCAGGCCGCCCACTTCGGCGCCGGCGACCGTGATCGCGGGCGGGCCGACCGGGGCAGCGTGCGTCGTTGCGGCACTCGCCGGAGACGCGCCCGCCACCCCGAACGCTCCCAGCACGCCGACCAGCAGCAACGCGCCGACCCCACCGAGCACGCGGGTAGCCGTACCCGGCGCACCCACCGGGCTCGGAACGCGGGGCTCGCTCTTCGCAGCGTGCGACGCAGCAGCCACCGCCGCGGCCTCCGCCTCGGCCTCGTTGATCTCCTCGATCTCGTCGATCGAGAGCACCGGGACGACCCGGAAGAGCAGCATCAGCCCGAGCGGCACCGCGGCCAGCGCGGCGAGGGTGATCGAGATCGAGACCCAGGTGAAGTGGTACGCACCGAAGGCGTGCGTCATCGTGTCGTACGAGGCGGGCGCGACGATCATGAGTATGCGCTTGAGCCACATCATCGGCACGATGAGGATGGACGCGACCACCATCCCCCGCACGTTCCTCGTCTTCGGGCACGCGACGAGCAGCAGGGGCAGCACGCCACCGACCACGACGAACATCCAGAAGTAGACCGCCAGGTCACCGACGAGCAGCTTCGCGAACACCGCCGCGGTCGGCTCGTCCGCGACGTAGGCACCGGGCAGCAGGTCGGCGAACGTCATGTACAGGTAGGTGGCGGCGAAGGTCGCGAGGATGAAGCCGAGGCGCACGAAGTGCCGCGGGTGGATGAGCGACTCGAGGTGGTAGCCGCGGCGGAACCCGGCCACCACCAGGATCACCAGGGCGACCCCGGAGTACAGCGCGGCGACGACGAACTGCGGCGCCCAGATGCTCTCGTGCCACCACGGCCTGCTGGTGGTGGCGAAGGCCCAGGCGAGCACCGAGTGCACCGAGACGGCCAACGGGATGATCAGGATGGAGATCAGTCCGAGCGCGCCCGCCAGCACGCGGCGCTGCCGTTGCGCCCCGACCCAGCCGCCGGCGACGGCCTTGTACAGGCGTGCCCGACGACGACCCAGCGCCTGCCCGTACTTCGTGTGCAGGATCGCCATGTCCGGCACCAGCGGGAGTGCGAAGAACACGATCGACGCCGTCATGTAGGTCATCACCGCGATGAAGTCCCAGAACACCGGGGCGGTGAGGTTCGGTCGGCTGAGCAGCTCCCAGAGCAGCTGGGGGCGGCCGATGTGCGGAATGATGAGCGCCGCGCCGACGAGCACGGTGACCACGGCGGTGCCCTCGGCGAGCCGCGTCAGCGGAGCCCGCCAGGTCGCGCCGGTCAGGCGCAGGATCGCGGAGACCACGGCCCCGCCGTAGCTGACGCCGATGAAGGTGACGACGTCCGCGATGTACACGGCCCAGAAGGCGTGGTCGCTGTAGCCGGCCACGCCCATCCCGCCCATGAGCTGCACCACCCAGGCCGCCACGCCGGCCAGCACGACGACGCCGAGGAGGCTGACGGTGACCCGCCAGGCGCGGCTGGGCGGGGTGAACGGGCGCAGCGACGCCTCAACGGGGTCCAGCACGGTGCGTTCGACGGTGCTCATGCCTGTCCCCCGAGGTTCTGGCCGTGGCCGAGGATGTAGTAGACGCGCGGGTTCGTCCCGAGCTCCTCCTTGTAACGAACGGCATCGTTCGCGCGCAGGAACTCCGAGAGCACGACTGTCGTGCCCGGCCCGTTCACCGCGATGTCCGTGACGAGGTCACCGATGTACAGCACGCCCATCGGGCAGCCCGCGACGCAGGCGGGCAGCTCCCCGTACGGCAGCCGGTCGGCGCACAGGACGCACTTGCCGACGGTGCCCTTCTTCTGCATCGGCATCTGGGGCATCGACTTCGCCATCGGCAGCAGGCGCTTTGTCGGCAGCGGCTCGGTCCAGTTGAAGTACCGCGCCTCGTACGGACACGCGGCCATGCAGGCCCGCGAACCGACGCACGCGTCCTCGTCGACCAGGACCAGGCCCTCATCGGTCCTGATCGTCGCCCCGACGGGGCAGACCTTCAGGCACGGCGGGTCCTCGCACATCATGCAGGGCCGCGGCATGGCGAACGTTCCGCCCGAGGTGTTGGTCATCGAGTAGACCTTGATCCAGGTCTGCTCCTCGCGGAGCTCGTGACGCTGCTGGCACGACCTCGTGCAGGACTGGCAGCCGTCGCAGATCCGCAGGTCGATCACCATGCACCAGGCGTGCTCGGGATCGTTCTTCTTCGCGGCCGACGCCGTCGTCGCCGCGTTCGCGTCGTCCTTGTAGGTGACCGTCGCCAGCGCACCGCCGGCGGCTGCGACGCCGAGCGTCGTCAGGAGGTTCCGTCGGCTCAGGACCTTGATGACCTCCTCCTTCACCTTTGGAGAGAGGCCGGGCGGCACCTCGAGGCCATGGTTGGCGGGCTGCATGTCATTCTCCCTTGCGTTCACTGCTGGTTCACGTCTCGGTCAAGAACTCGGCTCAGGGCTCGCGTCGCGTGACCCCCGCCCAGGCGGCGACCAGCGACGCCACGGTCCAGGCCGCGAGCGATCCGCAGACCGCGAGCGCCGCACCGGTGGTGCCGACGGTGACGTTCAGGTAGGCGCCGAACGGTCCCAGGGTCAGCGCGTCCGCACCGGACGCGAGCACCATCAGCACGCGGCCCGCCTCGAGGGGATTGAACAAGACCCCGACGAACAGCCCGAACGAACCGAGGTGGACGCCCGACGCGACGCCCGCGAGGACGAGGTCGATCGCGAACGCGAACAGGAACCACGCCCCCATCGACAGCCCGAGGGCCGCCAGGCGGCTGCCCGCGAGCGCCGAGATGGCGACGCCGAGCGCGACCGAGACCATGCCGACCCCGAGCGCGGCGACCACGATGGCCAGCAGCCCGCCGACGTCGGCCGTGCCCGCGACACCCGCGAGCAGCAGCGCGGAGGCACCGAGGCCGACGCCGATCGTGAGCCACACCGCGCCGACCAGGCCGACGATGACGCCGGTCACGTGGTCGAGCCGGGACATCGGCTGGACGAGCATGAGCGGCAGCAGGCCGCGCTCGCGCGCCGAGGCCACGGAGTTGGCGCCGAGCAGGATCCCCATCAGCGGCGGGAACAGGATCGCGAGGTTGATCAGCGCCGCCGTCCCGGGCCCGACCCCCGCGAGCCCCAGGTCGCTGAGCGAGCGCAGCCCGAGCAGCGTCGCGACCACGCAGACGATGGCGAACGTGACGGCGCTGCCCACGACGAGGCGGCCGCGGACCGCGAGGCGGAACTCCCAGCCGGCGACGGCGCGTACCGCGGACAGGTTCATCGCGTGCCCACTGACGTCGGACGGGCGGCTGGGACCCCGGCGTGCGCACCGAGCGCAACCGTCGGTCGCAAGGACTCCACGGTTCCGTCGTGCACCACCTGCCCGTGCTCGAGCAGCACGGCCCGGTCGGCGACACCCGACAGCTCGTGCCGCAACAGGCTCGTGACCAGCAGCGGCATGGCGATCAGCGCGCAACCGCCGGTCTCGCGCAGGGCGCGCAGGGTATGCCACAACGACGCACTGTGCTCCTCGTCGAGGCTCGCGTCGGGCTCGTCGAGCAGGACGAGCGGCGGCGAACCGGTCAGCGCGGCCGCGAGCGCGACGCGCCGGCGCATGCCGCCGGAGAGTGCGCCGATGGGGCTCTCGAGCGACGGCAGGAACCCGTCGGGCAGCGGCACCGCGGTCGCGAGGTCCTTCTCGTGGCGCAGGCTCACCCCCCGCAGCCGGGCGAAGAACGCGATGACCTCGCCGACCGTCACTGCCTCGGGCAGGGCGACGAGCTGGGGCAGGTAGCCGATCAGACCCTTGCGAGCGGCGGATCGCGGGTCCTTGCCCAGGACCCGGATCGAACCGTCGAACGAGGTGAGCCCGGCGACGGCGCGCAGCAGCGTGCTCTTGCCGGACCCGTTCGCCCCCACCACGAGGGCGATGTCGCCGCTCGCGAGCCGCGCGGACACGTCGTCGAGCACCACGTGCTTGCCGAACGACTTGGTGATCCGGTCGATCTCGAGCAGCTCGTCGCCTTGGTCGGGCAGCTGTCGGGGAGTGCGCATCAGGACCTCTTTCCGAACGACGGTGGGCGGCGCTTGGCGCAACGCACCAGGACGAGGGAGCAGGCGAGCAGGCTCAGGCCGCCGAGCAGGCCGGTGCCGAGCGCGACGCGCGTCGCCACCGGTGGCAGCGACGGCGACCGGGGCGCCATCAGCGGGAAGCGGTCGACGACGACGGGGTGCTGACCGGCCGAGCGCTGCTCGACGGCGCGCAGCAGCGTGAACGACGGACTCGTCGCCAGCGCGAGCAGGGCAGGGTCCCCCGCGAGCAGGCGACCGGCGGCCGCGCCCTCGACGTGCGGGATGTCGCCGATCCCGTTACCCGCCCGGTCGAAGCCGCGGTAGTCACTCCAGTAGTTGCCCACGCCATCGCGGCTCCAGCGCGAGGGGCCACCGCCCCCGTCGGGGCCGAGGCCGAGCACCTGCACCGTGTTCTGCACGAAGCTGTTGCGTGACATCACGGCGTCGGCCGTCGGGAACACGCCGACCCCGATCTGGTTGAGCGCGACGGTGTTGCGCTCGACCGCGGCCGGGTGCCCTTCGCCGGCCGCCCCCTCGATCTGCAGGCCGACGCGGTTGCTCACGATGACGTTGTTGACCAGCCGCGCCCCGCCGACGTCGAGCAGCAGCACGCCGAATCCGGTGGCCGCCGAGACCTGCTCGCGGATGACGTTCCCGTCCACCGTCACCGGACCGCCGTACATCATGACCGTGCCGGACTCGTCGGTCGTGAACCGGTTCCGCAGGACCGTGACGGTGACCCCGTACATGCCGTGCACCGCGTAACGGCTGCCGACGACGCTGTTGCACTCGATCCGGATGTCGCTGCCGTGCGACAGGTACACCCCGTCGCGCACGTCGGAGATGGTGTTGCCGCTGACCAGGGGCGCGGTCGCGTCGAACAGCGACACGCCGTCACCGCGGCCCGCCTGCGCGGCGCCGTGGCCCGAGCCCATCTTCATCCCGCCCATGTCCCCCTGCGACATGGCCGGGGACGCACCCGAGACGGCGACCGACTTGCGACCGTCGATGACGTTCCCGGTGATCCGGGCGCCGCGAACGCCCTCGACCCAGATACCGGTGTAGCTGTCGCGGATGTGGTTGTCCCGCACGACGACGTCGTCGGCCTCGACGCTCACGCCCGCCGGGTTGTCGACCGGTCCGGGCCCGCTGCCCTCGACCATGAGGTCGCGGACGGTGGTCCCCGCGGCGCGGATGGTCAGGACCGTGCCGGTCCCGTCGCCCTGGAGGATGGGGTGCCCGACGCCGACGAGCGTGATCCGGCGGTCGATGACGAGCCCGCCGCGATACACCCCCGGCTGCACCGTCAGGGTGCCTCCGGTCGGGGTGCGGGCGAGCCGGTCGGCCAGCTCCTTCATCGGGTGGCTTGCGGGGCTCGCGGCCATGCCGGCCATGCCTGCCATGGCGTCGTCGTCGCCGCGGGAGGCGGCGCCCGAGCCCGCCTCGGCTGCGCGCGGCGCGGCCGCGCACGCCGCGGGCTGGGCAGAACCGACCGCGCCGGCGGGGCCGGCGACGGCCAGGATCACCGCACCCACCAGGGCGGCCACGGACGCGGCGCGACCTCGGCCGGAGATCACGGTGCCTGCGGTTTCGCGTCGGCCAGCTCCGCGCCGGCGACCGCGGCCGGGCCCGGGCTCAGCCGCCGCGCGAGGTACGGGGCGGAGCTGAGCACCGCAGCGGCCAGCGCGATGAGCAGCAGCGACATGCCAGGGGTGGCAAACACGGTGAAGTTCATCAGCGTGGTCGGACCCACGACCAGGGGCGTGAACGGCTCGACCCGGATCGGCGAGGTGGGGTCCAGGCTGTGCCCGACCTGCCACAGCCGGAACTGGATGTCCACCAGCGCCCCGACCGGGATGAGCCAGACACCGGCCCGGGCGATCCACTGCACCCAGCGTCGGCGGGTGACGACCGTCGCCACCGCCGCGGCGATCGCGAGGGCGATCACGTACGGCCAGAGACTGAGCTCCGGCATCCCGACGAAGTCGAACGGCGGCATGCCGATGTAGTGCGAGAGCTCGTTGATCTCGCCCAGGTCGCCCTTGACGGTGTTCCCGTACACCGAGATCGCGAGGCCCTGCGGGTACTGCGGTGCGGAGAACTTCGCGTGCCAGAGCGGGAGCCCGGCGGCGACGAGCAGCAGGGCGACGGCCGCGAGGGCCGTGCCGAGCCGAACGAGGACATGGCGACGGTGGCGCTCCACGTTCTGCTGCCGGCTCATGAGACGGTCAGCGTTCCCTGCATCCCGCTCTGCCGGTGACCGGCGACGGAGCAGTACACCTGGTACGTGCCGGGCTTGAGGGTCACGGTGGCCTGCGCCGTCTTGCCGGCGGTCGCGGTCAGGTGCACGTTCAGCGCGTCGATGGTGAGGTCGTGATCCATCGCGCCCTTGTTGGTCAGCTTGATCGTCGTCTCGCCGGCCGCCGCCTTGAGCGGTGCCGGGGAGAACGCGTACTCCGTGGCTTCGATCGCGAGCTCTGCGCCCCGCGAGGACGACGCCGGCGACGGCGAGTGCGAGGACATGTCCATCCCCGGGGCCATGCTCGTCGCGGAGCTCGCCCCGGGTGCGCCGACGCTGCTGCAGCTCGTGACGAGCAGGAGCGCGGCCGCGATCGACACCGTCCCCATCGCCGTCGACATGGCGCGCTTGGCGAAGCTCATCTCAGGCCCCCTTCGGTGCCACGAGCAGCCAGCCGTACATCTCCATGTGCAGGGCCGAGCAGAACTGTGCGCAGTAGAAGGCGAACGAGCCGACCCGGTCCGCCGTGAACTCGACGTTGACGACCTCGCCCGGATCCAGGGTTGCCTGGATGTTGTACGCCGGGATGGTGAAGGTGTGCGTCGCGTTCTCGGTCGTCTCGATGTTGGTCAGGTGGATCCGCACCGTGTCGCCGACCGTGACCTTGAGCGTGCCCGGCGTGAAGTGGCTGCGCATCAGCGTCGCGTAGACGTCCACCACGCTGCCGTTGCGCTCGACGCGCTCCTTGCCGGCCACGATCGCGTGCTCGGAGAGAGCCATCGTCTGCGGGTCGGTCCCCGGCGTGTACACCTTGAGCGGCTTGAGCTTGTCGGTATTGATGATCTGGGCGTAGTGCGGCTCGGAGTTGCCCAGCGGCATGCTGCTCAGCGTGCTCAGCGGGCTCGAGTCGAGGTCGATGAGCTCCAGGTTCACCGGGTGCGTCGGGCCCAGCTTCTGCACCTGGTCGAGCGACCACTTGTTGAGCGCGACCAGGTACTTGCCGGTCGGCTTGACGGTGTCGCCGCCAGGGATCGCGAGGTGCCCGATGTTGTAGTGCACCGGGATCTTCTCGATGAACGTGAACGGCTTGTCGGTGACCCCCGACTTGGGCCCGAGCGTCCACTTGGCCACGGCGCTGTCGATGAACAGGCTGGTGTACGCGTTGCCCTTGCCGTCGAACTGGGTGTGCAGCGGCCCCGCGCCGACCTCGACCTGCGCCGCCAGTACGACGTCCATCGCGATGATCGGGACGCCGTAGCGGTCCTTGCCCTGGTAGGTGCCCTTGGCGATCGCGTCCTTGATCTTCTCGATCGAGAACACCGTCACGTGGGGATCCAGCTTGCCCGCGATGAGGATGTAGTGGCCGTCCGGCGAGACGTCGACGCCGTGCGGGTTGCGCGGCTCGGGGACGAGGTGCAGCACGCCCTCGCTCGCCGCAACGCTCAGGGTGATGACGCGCATGCCGTTGCGCTCGACGAACTTGCCCGCGGCGACGACCTTCTCGGCCTTCTTCCAGTCGATGATCTGGAGGTAGTCGAAGTTGTTCTTGGTCGCGCCGACCTCGGGGGCGACCGGCTTGGCGGCCGTGCCCCCGACCGCGAGCTCGGTGTTGAAGGAGTTGATGAAGCCGAAGCCGTTGCTCGCGAGCTTTCCGGCGTCTGCGAGGTCCTGGTTGTACGGCGGGAGCTCGACCTGGAAGCTCTTCTCCGGCACCAGCCGGCCCGTCTTCGGGTCGATGTGGAACCAGGTCGAGTACCCGCGATAGAGGTCCGCGTAGCTCTCGAGCGGCGCGTAACCGTTGTCGGTCGTGGGCCGGGGAGTGATCGAGGAGATGTGGGCGTACTCGCTGTTCGGGGTCACGCACATGCCGTGCGAGCTGCCGAGGTTGGGGATGTCGATGATCTGCTTGGTCTTGAAGTCGGTCAGGTCGACCATCGCGATCCGCCCGTTGGCGCGGTCGTTGATGTAGATCCACCGGCCGTCGTACTCGCCGTCGGTCTCCGACAGGGCGGGGTGGTGGCTGTCGCCCCAGCCCAGCGAGGAGCTCTTGGTCGGGTTCGAGCCGGCCTTGAGGATCTCGTCGCTGAGGTCGGCTCCGAAGCCGTAGCCCGAGTAGGAGTCCCGGCTGAACACCGGGATGACCTTGAGCAGTCGCATCGACGGGACGCCGATGACCTGGACGGCTCCGAGGTGGCCGCTCGAGGCGAACATGTAGTACGGGTCGTACTTGCCCGGGGGGACCGTCGTGGCGAGCGCGCCACGGGCCTCGTCCCCGGACAGGCCACGGCTCGTCGCCATGGCGCCCAGCACGCCGTCGCTGGCCATGGAGGAACCAACCCGCGACGTGACCACTCCGAGGGCCGCGCCCGCGACGACGCCCCCGCTGATCCCGATGAACTGCCTGCGCTGAATGCCGGACATGGCAAATCCTCCAGGTGCTGACGAATTGCGCACGACTTTGTTCGCTAAATCGAGCATCAATTAGCACGCCTACGAAGAGGCGGCACCCCAACGGTGACATTGCGGGTTCGGGAGGATCTAGGCCGAAAGTCCCTGGTCAACGCGGATGAGCCGACCGCCACACAGGGATCGAAGGCCTCGGGGACCGGTCCGAAGAATCTCGACCAGGGCGCCGCCTAGGCTCAAAGTCCCTGATCGCAGCGTCCGCGAAGCAAGATTCGGCGCGCGAGAATTCGCATCTGCGCGAAAATCTGCACCCTACGCGAAAAATCGAGCCTGCGCGAAAATCCGACATCCGTGCGCGAGAAATTCCGCACCGTGGGCGCGAAATCAATCTGTCTCGGGCACAAAAAAGGGTGACCACCCGCGAGCGCGCCCCGCGGACGGTCACCCTCAACTGACCGAGCCGGCGGGTCAGTGCGCCTTCGCGTAGTAGTTCGTGTCGATCGCACGCTTGCGGGAGCGCTCGATCTCGGCCTCGGCCTCGACCCGGCCCTCCCAGTGCGCGCCCTCGACCGACTTGCCGGGCTCGAGATCCTTGTACACCTCGAAGAAGTGCTGGATCTCGAGCAGCCGGAACTCCGAGACGTCCTCGATCTCCTGGCGCCAGGCGGCGCGCTGGTCGCCGGCCGGGACGCAGAGGATCTTGTCGTCCAACCCCGCCTCGTCGCGCATGCGGAACATGCCGAGCGCTCGACAGCGGATCAGGCAGCCTGGGAAGGTCGGCTCGTCGAGCAGCACCAGCGCGTCCAGCGGGTCCCCGTCGCCGCCGAGGGTCCCCTCGATGTAGCCGTAGTCGTCGGGGTAGCGCGTCGAGGTGAACAGCATGCGGTCGAGGCGGATCCGCCCCGTCGCGTGGTCCATCTCGTACTTGTTGCGCTGCCCCATCGGGATCTCGACCGTGACGTCAAACTCCACTGTGCGCCTCCTTGCGACTTCGTCCGACATTGGACGACTGCGGTGAGGGCGTCCGCTCTACTACGGCACCCCGCTGGTTGGCCCATTCTCACGCGCTCCCGCGCTCGGCGCAGGGTAAGCGTCAGGTGGGTACGCCGTCCACGAGCCGTTGGGCGGGGCTCGGGGCGCCGCGCACCGTCCTGGGAAGGTCTCGGATCCTGTCCCACTGCCCCGGCACCGGTGGCGGACCGAGCGTCGAGAAACCGGCCAGGAAGGCGGAGATCTGACCGGGCTCGACGGGCCGCGAGTACAGGTATCCCTGACCCAGGCGGCAGCCCATCAGCCAGAGCTCGTCGCGCTGCTCGGCGTTCTCGATCCCCTCGGCGACCACCTCCAGGCGCAGCGAGTGGGCCAGCGCGATGACCGCGTTCACCAGCACACCCGCGTCCGGGTCACGGGTCCCCAGCCGGTCGACGAACGACTTGTCGATCTTGAGGATGTCGAACGGCAGGGTCTGCAGGTACGACAGGCTCGAGTACCCGGTGCCGAAGTCGTCCATCGAGATCCTGACTCCGGCGGCGCGCAGGGCGTGCAGGTGCTCGGAGATCTGCGGCACGTCGAGGGCCAGGACGCTCTCGGTGAGCTCGAGCACCAGCTGACCGGGGCGCAGCCGATGGCGGCGGATGGCCGAGAACGCCTCGTCGGCGAATCCGGGCTCGCGCAGCTGGCGCGCGGAGACGTTCACCGACATCTGCAGGGCGCCGCGGCCGGCGCCGGACCAGGAGGCCAGCTGGGCGCATGCCCGGTCCAGCACCCACCGGCCGAGCTCGATGATCAGGCCGGTCTCCTCGGCGAGGGCGATGAAGTCCGTGGGCGGGAGCATGCCCCGATCCGGATGCTGCCACCGCACGAGCGCTTCGCACCCGGTGACCTCGCCGGTCTCGATGGCGACCATCGGCTGGAAGTGGACGACGAACTCGTCGGCCTCGAGCGCCCGCTCGAGCTCGGTCCGGCGGTCGAGCCGGTCCCGCATGCGGGTGCTCAGGTCCTTCTCGTACTGCACCAGCTGGCCCTTGCCGCGTTCCTTCGCGGCGTACAGCGCGAGGTCGGCGGACCGCATCAGCTCGGTCATGTCGAGAGTGTCATCGATGCCGCCGGTCACCACGAGCCCGATGCTCGCGCCCACCCTCAGGTCCTCACCATGAACCGTGAAGGGCGTGGCGAAGGCGCCGAGGGCTCGCTCGGCGAGACCGGTCATCCTCGTGCCCTGGGAGACGTCCTCGACCAGGACCGCGAACTCGTCTCCGCCGAACCGCGCGACGGTGGCATCCGCTCGGAAGCCGGCCTGGAGCCGGGCCGCCACCTGCTGCAACAGCTCGTCCCCGCCGGCATGGCCGTGGGTGTCGTTGACTTCCTTGAAGTCGTCGAGATCGATGCTCAGCATGGCGATCGCGGCCCCCGACCGTGCCGCCCGCGCCATCGCGTGGCCGGCGCGATCGGCGAAGAGGGCTCGGTTCGACAGTCCGGTGAGGGGGTCGTGGAACGCCTGGTGCGTGAGGCGAACCTCGAACGCGCGACGCTCGGAGACGTCGCGCATGGTCAATACGATGCCGGCGACGCTGGCGTCCTCGAGCAGGTTTCCCGATAACACCTCAAACGCCACGCAGGTACCGTCGGCGTGCACCAGGTGCCAATCGGTGTTCGCCCGGGTCGGCGTCGCGCCTGCTTCGAAGCTCGCGAACAGCTCCCGCGCATCGCCGCGGTCCTCCTCGGCGAGGAAGTCTGCGATCTGGAGCCCCAGGGTCTGCTCGACCGCCAGGCCGAGGTTCCTGCCCAGCGACGGGGTCGCATAGGTGATCACACCGAGCCGATCGACCACGACGATGACATCCCTGGCGTTCTGGAGCAGGACCCCGAGCCGTTCCTCGCCCTGCCGCCGGCGGGCGCCCTCGGCCAGGTTTGCGCTCTCCACCGCGATACTGACCTGCGCGGCCAACCTCACCAGCGCGGCGTGCTGTTCGACCGAGATCGGCTCGACCCGTTCGACCACGAGCACCCCCCAGGTCGCCAGGTCGTGCCAGAGCGGTAGCTCGCTCACCGTCGCCGCCGCGTTGCGCCGTCCCCCCGCCTGCGCCCCTCGCAGGAGCCGACCGCTCGGGGCGAGGTCCTGCGGCCCCGCACGGCCAGCCACGCATCGTCCGAGGTCGGGACCGACGACGTAGATGGCGGCCCGAACGTCTCCGCTCACGCCGGTCAGGAAGCGCGCGCAGTCCAGCGCGACCCGGTAGATCTCGCCCTGCCCGTGCGCTGCCACCAGCTCGGCGCCCAGGCGCACAAAGGTCCGCTCGAGGTCGAGCTCCCCTCGGCGCTCGTCCAGGAGCCCCCAGAGCCGGACCACATGCAGCAGGACGAGCAGCGCGCTGGACCACACCATGACACCGTGGTGAGCGGGTAGCCCGGTGACCGACCCCGCCAGCAGAACGGTAGGGACGATGAGTGCCGACGCCGTGAGCAGCTGCTTACGCAGCAGGTACCTCGTCGGCCGCGCCAGCCGCGGCGCGATCTCACCGCTGCGCGCCTGCGCGGGAACCAGGGCGAAGCAGCCCCAGGTCACCGAGCACACGACGTACGCGACGGCGACGACGCGCCGGACGGCGGTCACTTGCCCGCTGTGAACGGCGGCGTCCGCCAGCACCCACGACGTCAGCCCCACCCCCGTCGTGATGACGACCGTGTCGATCACGCGCGCGCGGACCCTCGCCCACGAGTAGGCGCGGACGATGAGCAGCAGCGCCGCGACCCAGGCCAGCGCCAGGAAGAGCCAGAGGACGGTCCGGATCGTCGGGACGAGGAAGTACGCCGCCGTCCCCGCCACCGAGGAGGCCAGGAGGTACACCCGCAGCAGCCACATCAGGCGCGAATAGGACGATCCGGCGGGCACCGGCCGGATCGGCTCGAGGACACGTCGTATTCGCGATAGTAAATGCATCGGTGCCCCCTGGCGACACGCGGCGTGTGTACACCCGCGCACCGATGGCGCCCGGAAACGAATTGTCACCTTTTGCGACGAATTGACCTCGGGCGGTTGGTGCTGAGGAAACCCTAGCGCTGCCAGGAGCGCCCGCGAGTGCTTTTCGCGGCTTCTCGAGAACCTATTGATTCGTGCCGTACCGTGCGACGGCTTCTTCGATCGGGGTCTGCCCGTCGTTGAACTCGAGGAACGTGCCGATCGTCGCCGGCGTGGCCAGGACGGCCGCGACGACCCGCGCCACGTTCTCCCGGGAGACGTCCCCGGCCGGGAGGTTCGCACCGCCGACGTCGATCCGGCCGGAGCCGGCCGCGGCGGTGAGCAGACTCGGGCCGAGAATCGTCCACGACAGGTCGGTGCCTCGCAGGTACTCGTCCGCGGCGGCCTTCGCCTCGTAGTACGCGAACATCCCGTCCGTCTCGGCGGCACCGTGATCGGTGCGGGACCCCTTGTAGGAGACCATCACGTATCGCTTCACGCCGGCCAGCGCGGCGGCGTCCATGGAACGGATCGCGGCATCCCGGTCGACGGCGTAGGTGCGCTCGGCGCTGCCGCCGCCCGCACCGGCCGACCACACGACGGCGTCGTGCCCGGCGATCGTCGCCGCGATCTGCTCGGTACTGAGGTTCTCGACGTCGGCGACGATCGGGGTTGCGCCGGTCGCCGTGATGTCGGCGCTGTGCTCCGGGTTGCGGATCAGCGAGCTGACCGCGTGGCCCCCATCGGTCAGTATGCGTGCCAGGTGCAGGGCGACTTTCCCGTGCCCACCGATGATCGCGATGCGTGACATGTGACTCCTTATGCGTTCTCCGGTTACCCAGATTGCGCCGGTGGTGAATTCGACAAGATCTCACGCCCGCAGTGACGAGCGCGCACCTGTCGTCAACGGCGAGCTCGACGGTCGCATTCCCGAACGTCGCCCCTCATCCTCAACCCATTGATCGAACGCGGGGGTTCGACTCGCGGCCTCGAGTTCGCCCATTCGTTGCGAGTTCGCCGTTCGAACCCGGCGAACTCGCGTCAAAACGGCGAACTCGGGCCTCCCCTACTCGCGGTGGGCGACCGAGCCGCGGCGGACGATGTCCGCCAGCTCGTCATCCGGCACCAGGGCCGGGATCCGGTCATCGTCGGGCAGCTCGACAGTCGCCTCGAGGCGCAGGTCACGGGACGACGCGCCGACCTCGATCCGGAACTCGCCGCCCTGCCGGCGCCACGCCCCGGCCACCACGTCGTAGTACGCGAAGTCCCGGTTCGAGAGCTCGATCCGGACGCGAACCTGCTCGCCCGCGGCGAGCGTGACCTTCTCGAACGCGCGCAGCTCGCGCAGCGGGCGGCGGACCACACTGTGGGAGTCCCCGACGTAGACCTGGACCACCTCGGCGCCGGTCCGGGTGCCGGTGTTCCGCACGGTCAGCGACAGCTGCACGACGCCGGCGTCCCGGTCGACGTCGTCGATCCGCAGGTCCGCGTACTCGAAGCTGGTGTACGACAGCCCGTGCCCGAACGGGTAGCGCACGGCGAGGCCCACCGCGTCGTACCAGCGGTAGCCGATGAACACCCCCTCGCCGTAGCGCACCACCCCGCGCTCCCCCGGGTAGTTGAGGTATCCGGGGGTCGTCGGCGAACGGAACCTCCCGCAACGACCCCCGCGCGTCAGGCTCGACCTCGGGCACGCGAACTGGGAGACGTTGTCGTGCCACGGCGCGAAAAAGGACAACAACTCCCAGTTCGCGGCCCGGCGGCAACGGCCCGGGGGTCGCGTACCGTGGGCGGCCCTTCCGGCCGAGCGCATTTCGCCGGCGCCATCCCCAGACAGGACACCGATGACTCCCCCGCTGCCCCGCACCGGCCGAACGTTCGCCGTCCTCGCCACGATCGAGGCGATCACCTGGGCCGGCCTGCTCGTGGGCATGTTCCTCAAGTACGTCACGGAAACCACGGAGGCCGGCGTCTGGCTGTTCGGCCGCCTGCACGGCGCCGCGTTCGTCGCCTACCTGATCGTGACGCTGGTGGCCGCCCGTCGGCTGCGCTGGTCGTCGCGGGTGACGCTGCTCGCTCTCGTCGCGAGCATCCCCCCGCTCGCCACGCTCGCGTTCGAGCGGTGGGCCCGACGACGCGGCATGCTGCACGCGCCGTCCGCGACCGTCGCCGCGGATCGGGCGGACTCCCCCGACTCCGCGGAGACCCTGGTGAGCTCAGCACCCACGCAGTAGCACCAAACCCCGCGGCCGTCACCCGGCTCGGCGCGCGCGTCAGTGGCCGCGCCCGACCCACTCCGACAGCTGGGGTGCCTCGGCGCCGATCGTGGTGTCCTCGCCGTGACCGGTGTGGACGACCGTCCGCGGCGGCAGGGTCAGGAGGCGCTCGGTGATCGAGTCGATGATCGTCGGGAAGTCCGAGTAGGTCCGCCCCGTGGCCCCGGGTCCGCCGGCGAACAGGGTGTCGCCGGTGAACACGACACCCAGCGCCGGGACGTGGAAGCTGCACGCGCCGTGCGTGTGGCCGGGGGTGTGCAGGACGTGCAGCTCCACGCCGCCGACCCGGACCACGTCACCGTCGGCAAGCTCGCCGTCGGGAGCCGCCGGGTGGACCGCGTCCCACAGCTCCCGGTCGGCCGGGTGAAGGCGGATCGGAGCGCCCGTCGCCCGCCCGACGGCGGTTGCCGCGCCGATGTGGTCGTCGTGCGCGTGGGTGAGCAGGACCGCGAGAACCGTCCGGCCGGCCACTGCGGCGACGATCGATGGGGCGTCGTGCGCGGCGTCGATGACGACGCACTCGTCGTCGTCCCCGAGGACCCACACGTTGTTGGTCACGTCCCAGGTGCCACCGTCGAGGCTGAACGTGCCCGACGTGACGACCCGGTCCACGCGGGCGACAGGGGTCGCGCTCACAGCACGACGACCGAGCGCAGCACGTCGCCGTCGTGCATCTTGGTGAAGGCGGCCTCGATGTCGCCCAGGCCGATGGTCTCGGACACGAACGCGCCGAGGTCGAACCGGCCCTGGCGGTAGAGGTCGACGAGCATCGGGAAGTCCCGGCTCGGCAGGCAGTCGCCGTACCAGGACGACTTCAGCGCACCGCCCCGGCCGAAGATCTCGATCATCGGCAAGGTGACCGTAAGGTCGGGCGTCGGCACTCCCACCAGGACGACCGTGCCGGCGAGATCCCTCGCGTAGAACGCCTGCTCGTAGGTCTCGGGCCGGCCGACCGCCTCGATCACGACGTCGGCGCCGTGCCCGCCGGTGCGTTCCCGGATGGCCGCCACGGCGTCGGTGGTTCGGGAGTTGACCGTGTGGGTGGCGCCGAACGTCGCGGCCAACGCCAGCTTCCGGTCGTCCACGTCGACGGCGATGATCGTGGTCGCCCCGGCAACGACCGCCCCGGCGATCGCGGCATTGCCGACCCCGCCGCAGCCGATCACGGCCACCGAGTCACCACGGCCGACCCCGCCGGTGTTGACCGCGGCGCCGAATCCCGCCATCACCCCACAGCCGAGCAGGCCGACGGCGGCCGGGTCCGCCTGCGGGTCGACCTTCGTGCACTGGCCGGCCGCCACCAGCGTCTTCTCGATGAATGCGCCGATCCCGAGCGCAGGCGAGAGCTCGGTGCCGTCGGTCAGCGTCATCTTCTGCGTGGCGTTGTGCGTGTTGAAGCAGTACTGCGGCTTGCCCTTCGCGCACGCCCGGCACTGACCGCAGACGGCGCGCCAGTTGAGGATGACGAAATCGCCTGGCGCGACGTCGGTCACGCCGTCGCCCACCGCCTCGACCACACCGGCGGCCTCGTGGCCCAGCAGGAACGGGAACTCGTCGTTGATGCCACCCTCGCGGTAGTGCAGGTCCGTGTGGCAGACCCCGCAGGCCTGGATCGTGACGACCGCCTCACCGGGACCCGGATCGGGCACGATGACGTCGACGATCTCGACCGGCGCGCCCTTGGCTCGGGCGATGACTCCCTTGACGATGCTGGGCATGCGGATCTCCTTGCGAGCGGTGTGCGGCGGCCGTTCAGGCTAGGCGCTCCGCGCCGGGGCTCGGGGCGGGGCTCGGCGCAGACCGGGAGCGCAGCCTCGATTCGAGGGCCCGGTCGATCAGGATCCCACCTACCCGAGCCGGAGCATCACCTTGCTGCTGCCCGTGCTGCGATCCCCGGCCACCCGCATGGCCTCGCCCGCCTGGTCGAGCCCGAACGTGTGCGTGAGGAGCGGAGCGACGTCCAGCCCAGCCCTCATCGCGGCCAGCGCGTCGTCGATCTCCTCGATGAAGCGATAGGAGCCCACCCAGGTGAGCTCGCGGGTCACGAGGTCGCCGAGCACGGCCTGGACCGCCGACCCGGGGAGGTTGCCGACCTGCACGACGGTGCCGCCCTTCGCGGTCGCGCGCAGTACCGGCCCGAGCGCACCGGGCGCGCCCGAGCACTCGAAGACCAGCTCCAGGTCGCTCGGCGGCGAGCTGCTCGTGGCGAGGTTGACGGCCTCGTCGGCCCCCATGGCGCGGGCCACCGCGAGCGCGGCGTCGGACATGTCCGCGGCGATCACGACGGCGGCGCCGGCGAACTTCGCGGCGGCGACGACCAGCGAGCCGATTGGCCCGCAGCCGAACACCTGGACCGTCTTGCCGCGGAGATCGCCGGCCCGGCGGACCGCGTGCATCGCGACCGCGAGGGGTTCGGCGATCGCTCCGTGCCGCGTGCTCACGCCGTCGGGCAGCACCCGGATCTGTTCCGCGCGCACGGCCTTGAGCTCGCAGAACCCGCCGTCGGTGTGCGGGTCGAACGCGGCCGAGCCGAAGTACCGGACGCTCGGGTAGAGGTTCGTGCGGCCGGCCAGCCGCTCCGGCATCAGCCCGTCGCCGACGAGCTGGGCCGGCTGGAACGTCACCGCCCGGCCCGGGTCCAGCCCGGTGACGCCGTCCCCGAGCTGCACGATCCGGCCCGCGACCTCGTGCCCGAGCACGAGCGGGTGCTTGAGCACGGCGGTGCCGGAGGCGCCGTGGCGCCAGTAGGCCAGGTCGGAGCCGCAGATCCCGCCCCACTCCATCGCGACGAGGACCTCGCCGGGCGCCGGCACGGGGTCCGGCCGCTCGTCGACGCGCAGGTCACCGGCACCGTGGACGACGATCGCCCTCATGTCGCGTTCTCGAGCAGGACCAGGTCCCGGCCCTGGACCTCGGGCGCGAGGATCGCCGAGACGAGCGTGATGGCCGAGTACCCGACCAGCATCGCGGCGATGGGCCACCAGCTGTGGGTGACGGCCGTGAGCGTCGCCGCGAGCACCGGGCCGATGGCGGTGGCCAGGATGCCGCCGACCTCCTTGGCCAGCGCGAGCTGGGTGAACCGGGCGCGCGCGCCGAACAGCTCGGCCATCGTGACGCTCTCCAGGGAGAACAGGCCGAGCACCCCGAGGTTCAGCCCGACGACCATCGCGAGCTGCACGGTGCGCGGACCGCCGGTGTTGATCAGGTAGAGCATCGGGAACGCGTACGCCATCGTCGCGAGGGTGAGCCCGATGTAGATCGGGCGGCGACCGAACCGGTCCCCCAGCAGGCCGACCAGGGGAACGGTGACGAAGCCGAGCAGCGAACCCCAGACGATGGCGGTCGTGGCCACCGTCTTGTCCATCACCAGCGTGCTGGCGATGTAGCCGACGAGGAACGTCTGCACGACGCCGGAGTTCCCTGCCTGGCCGAACCGCAGCCCGAGCGCAAGCAGAAAGGCCTTGCCCTTGCGCTGGTGCAGCGCGGACTCCAGCACGCTGTCGCCGTCGGCCTTGACTTCGGCCTTGAGCTCTTGACGGGTCATGGCGACGCCGGCGTTGACGTCGGCGCGCTCTTCGAAGACGGGACTCTCCTTGAGGTGCGTGCGCAACCAGATCGCGAAGATCATCAGCACGAAGCTGAGCAGGAACGGCAGGCGCCAGCCCCAGCTCAGGAGCTGCTGCTCGGAGAGGGTGCCGATCAGGAATGCCCAGAGCGCCGAGGCGACGAGCGTGCCGGAGTTCGTGCCGAGGCTGACCAGGGAGGCGAACACGCCCCGACGCTTGACCGGCGCGTACTCCGCGAGCATCGTGGTCGCGCCCGCGATCTCCGCACCCGCCCCGAAGCCCTGGATCAGGCGCAGCACGACCAGCAGGATCGGTGCGAGCAGGCCGACGCGGCCGTAGGTCGGGAGCACCCCGATCAGCGTGGTGGAGGCCCCCATCAGCGCGATCGTGATGAACAGGACCTTCTTGCGGCCGATGCGGTCGCCCATCCGGCCGAAGTAGATGGCGCCGAAGAGCCGCGCGACGTACCCGACGCCGTAGGTCCCCATCGCCGCGATCAGCCCGACGGCGGGACTCACGTTCGGGAAGAAGATCTTGTTGAACACGATCGCGGCGGCCAGCGAGTAGAGCTGGAAGTCCATGAACTCCATGGCCGTGCCGAGCCACCCGGAGACAGCGGCCTTGGTGAGGTCGCTCGTCTTTCGGGTGGCGACCCCCGGCGGCGAGGCGGGTGTGGTTTGCGTCATCGTGTGCTCCTTTGCATCGGACCGCGGAGCAGGTGAATCAGACCGCGGCGTGACCGGGAGTCCATCCATCACTACTCGTATGGAAGTACTGGTATGTAAGCGCACGCCGCGAGGCAAGTCAAGGGGCAGTTGCGATCTGGCCACGACCAGCAGAGACGTCCGACCGGCTTCGACTCCTCCGAGGGCGACGATAAATGGCCCTGCCTCCTCCGGCGCTTCCCGGTTGCGACGGCCGTGCTCCTGCGCTGGAATTGAGTGGTCAGCTGGTCAGCCGTCGGGAGGTCGAGATGGACAACACGATTTTGATCTGGATCATCGTGGCCGCCGTGGTACTCGTGGCGATCGTGGCGACGGTCGTGATGCGAAACCGGGTCACGACGCAGCGTGCCAGGGCCCGCAAGATTCGCGAGCAAGCGGACAACGACCGCATCGAGCTCGAGCGTCGCGAGGCCGAGGCCGCCAAGATGGACGCCGAGGCCCGGATGGCTCAGGCCGAGGCAGATGCCCGGACTGCCGACGCCGCCCTGCTGCAGAAGCAGGCCCAGGAGCGCTCCGAGCACGCGAGGGACTCTCGCTCGGAGGTCGACGCGCAGCTGCGGACGGCCGACCGGATCGACCCCGATGTGCCCGACCCCGCCCGACGCGACGACGACCTCGCCGACGGCGGAGGCGGCCGGACGAGCGCCGAGGTGCCCGATCGCGGCTCGGCGCGCGACGGCTCGGACCCGCCGCGCACCTAGTCGCAGCTGGTCTGCCGCGCAGTCAGCAAGCCTTTTGGGCCGCCTGCGGCGTCACGCTCAGTGCGACTGCACCGTGCTGCGCCCGGCCTGTGCCTGCGGGAGCCGCAGCGCGATGGCCTGCACCCGGTTGCGGCCGGCGTCCTTCGCCGCGTAGAGCGCGCGGTCGGCTCTGGCGATCAGGGTTCGCGACGTGTCGTCGAGCGACGCCTCCGTCAGCCCGATGCTCATCGTCTGACCGTCGGGCACCACGAGCAGGAGCCGGGACGCGACCGCCCGCGCCTGGCGCAGGTCGCAGTCGGGCAACGCGATCGCAAACTCCTCGCCGCCCCAGCGCGCGATCAGGTCGCTGGGCCTCAGTTCCGCCCGGATCGCGCTGACCAGGCCGCCGAGGAGGGCGTCGCCCGCGCTGTGGCCGTAGGTGTCGTTGTAGAGCTTGAAGTGGTCCATGTCGATCATCGCGACGGCCAGCGGGGCGCCGGTGCGCCGGGCGCGGGCCAGCTCGTGGTCCACCTGCTCGTCCCAGCTGCGACGGTTGTCGGCGCCGGTCAGGGCGTCGGTGCGGGCCTGCTTGGCGAGCAGCGCGACCAGCTCGGCGCGGTCGAGCGCGGCGGCGATCTCGCCGGCGACGAGCTCGATCATGTACAGGGACTGCTCGGGCAACCGCGGTCGCGACCGGCGGAACCCGACGACCAGGACCGCCAGTCGTCGTCCGTCCCTCGTGACCGGCGCGAACAGCACGCCGAGGGCGCCGGTGAGATCGACGAGCCTCTTCATCGTCCGCTCGTCGGCGGCGGCGTCCGCGACGTAGACCGTTTCACCGGTGCGCCAGACCTCCATGGTGACCGAGACGTCGACGCTCGGGTCCACCCGGATCGCGCGCAGGTCGATCCCGTCGGTCGACGCCGTGGCGACCATCGCCCCGTCCGGGGTCGGCTCGAGCAGAATCGCGAAGGTCGCGCCGGTGACGACCTGAGCGGCGACGCAGAGCTCGGGTCGCGGATCGGCGGCGGCGAGCAGGGCACGGCTGATCGCCCCCAGGGCTGCGACGTCGGCGCTGCGCCGGCGAGCCTGGCCGACCAGTCCCTGAATGGCGGACCCGGCGAGCAGCCCGGTGGCCGCCCAGAGTCCGGCCCCTCCCCAGTCGATGCTCGGATGCAGCAGACCGCCGGCGAGGATCCCCGGCGCGACGAAGGTCACCGCCGAGCCCGCGATCGCGCACAGCAGCTGAGCTCGGCTGCCGTGGATCGCGAGCCAGATGACGGGCAGCATGACCAGCGGCGTACAGCGTGGACTCGCACCGCCCTCGGCCTGACGCAGCAACACGATCACGACGAACGCTGCCACTGGCACTATCGCCTCGGTCCAGGCGGCCCACCGTCGCCAGGGGACCACCAGCGCCGCCGCGACCAGCACGGCCGTCAGGACCGCCGCCGCGATCAGCGCGTTCGAGTCGAACGACCCGGTCGGGGTCAACCCGATCAGCAGCAGCGCGATGGAGAAGATGGTCACGAACGGCGCGATCCGGCCCACGACTCCGGGGTCGCTCAGCGGGCGCGTCGCCGTCGCGCTCGCCTGAGAGTTCACCGAACCCACACGCACTGCCGTCGCCCTCACTCCCCACTCTCGGCCGTCCTGGCTGTTATCGGCGTCGAGACGGTGGATCTTGAGACGTCAGTTCGCCCGGATTACCTCCGCGAGGTGGGCCGCGCGCTGCGAGGACTGCCGCCGTCGTGCAACGACCCGCCTAGCGCGGCAGGACCGTCAGGACGCGGACCAGGTGGTCCCGGAACTCCGCCATGAACGAGGCCAGGAACTCCGCCGTCGACTCCCTCGTCACCTCGCCGTCCGGGAGGAAGACCTCGTGGCTGAACTGGATGTACGCCTCCGGCGACGTCATCTGCCGGGCGTTGCAGAAGCTCAGGACCCCGCGCAGGCTCTGCTGACCGAGGGCCGTGCCGATCAGGCCGGGGGACGCGCCGATCACCGCGGCGGGGATGTGGTTGAACGAGTTCTGCCCCCAGGGCCGGGAGGCCCAGTCGATGGCGTTCTTCAGGGCACCCGGGATGGAGCGGTTGTACTCGGGCGTGACGAACAAGATGGCGTCGACGTCGGCGATCGCTGCCTTGAGAGCCGCGGCCTCGGGCGGATAGCTCGCGTCGTAGTCCGGGCTGTACAGCGGCAGGTCCTTGATCGCGAGCTCGACGAACTCGAGGTCCGGCGGAGCGAGGCGGATCAGCGCCTTGGACAGGATCCGGTTGATGGAGGTGGACGAGAGGCTCCCGACGAAGTAGCCGACCTGGTAGGTGGTCATCGCGCACTCTTTCTCGAGACCGTCCACGGCTCGAGCGGTTCGTCGCCTGTGACGGTACGGAACCTGACGGCGCGAGCGTATCGGCGCGAGCGGACCGGCGCTCGGTCGACCGCGAGAGCCTCCCGCCCGGCCGGCCGGGCGGGCATCCCGCTGAGCGGACCGGCTCCCTGGTCGTGAGGCCGGCGCGACCCGAAACTGGGCGCACCCCGACCTCCCGAGAACGGTTCGCCGATGCCACCGCAGATCAAGCTCGCAGCCCCCGACCACGACGAGACGCAGGTGCCACGAGATCCTGTCGGTCCGCCGGGGAATCGTTCCGACCGAACCTTGGATAGAGCTCATGTCCCGTTCCCTTCACTCGGGCGAGACCGACCGGCCGCCGTCGTCGGGCAGCGCGGGTCTCTCATGCGGCCGGACGGGTAGAGGTTCTTCGCCGGTCCGATCCGCGCGCCGCGCCCAGGGGTAGAATTTCCCACCCGCTGCGAGAAATCCCTATGCAGGCCGCGGCCGCGATCAAGAAGACAAATGCCGTCAGGCCTGAGTTCACCGCACCGCGCCTGCGCGACCCCTTGGCCACGCGCTGGACCGAGCACATGAAGCCGTGGATCGAGCTCCCGGCCGCGCTGCCCGACCCGCAACGAGCACGTCTCACGGCTGCCCGGTTGATGGCCGACGGCGCATGGCTCGCCTGCGCGACTGGGGTGTTCCCGCCCGATCAGCGCGATCGCGAGCGGATCCGCGCGATCGCCTACGACCTCCTGAAGGACTGAACGTTGCGGAGATGGCTCTTGCTCGGTGCGGCGATCGCGAGCGAGGTCACGGGATCCCTGTCTCTCAAGGCAGCGCTCGAGAACCCGGGTTGGTATGCCCTGGTCGTCGCCGGCTACGTCGCTTCATTTGTGTTCCTGTCCCTCGGGCTGCGAGCCGGGCTTTCGCTGGGGGTGGCGTGCGGCATCTGGGGAGCCCTCGGCGTCGCGTCGACCGCGATCCTCGCTGCCGTCATCTTCGGTGAGCCCCTCACCCCGGTGATGCTGCTCGGAATGGTGCTGATCATCGGCGGCGTGCTCACCGTCGAGCTCGGCTCCCGGCGGGCCGCCGACCTGACGGAAGAGGTTGCCTGATGGCGTGGGCATTTCTGACCGGGGCGATCCTCAGCGAGGTCGGCGCCACCCTCTCGCTCCGCGCCAGCATCGGCGGACGCAGGACCTGGTACGTCGCCGTGACCGTTGGCTACGTGCTCGCGTTCGTTCTTCTTTCGCTCGCGCTGGGCCAGGGACTCGCTCTCGGCGTGGCGTACGGGATCTGGGCCGCCGCCGGCGTCGCCCTCGCCGCCGTCGCGAGGAGGTTCTTCTTCGGCGAGCCGTTCACCTGGATCATGGCCGCCGGCATCGCCCTCATCATGGGCGGCGTGCTCCTGGTAGAAGTCGGCGCCGCGCACTGACGACGGACGACGCCGGCTCGGTGGACACGCACTCGCCGGTCACGACGTCGCAGAATCCCGATACCTCTTCGGTCACCAGGATCAACGGGCTGGTCATGCTTCCGCCCAGGCACGCTCGATCGTCTGGGTGTAGCCCGAAACTGCGATCGCGCCCGGGATGCCGTACCTGCCGCCGACCACGACGAAGGGCACTCCCGTCACGCCGAGCCGCCCGGCCTCTGCCTGGTCTTCGTGGACGGCGTCCGCGAATTCGTCGCTCGCGAGGACCTCCTCGGCCCGTGCGCGCGGGATGCCGAGCCCGGCCGCGGCGTCGGCCAGGAAGGCGTGGCCGTAGACGTTGGCGTGGCCGCTGAAGAGCTCCCGTTGCACCACCCCGAGCATCTCGTTGGCGAGACCGTGCTCGGCAGCGAGGTGGATGACGCGGTGCGCGTCGAAGCTGTTGGCGTGCACCCGGTCCGAGGTGTACGGCAGTCCTTCGTCGTGAGCCATCGCACCGACGTGACCGTCCATGCGCACAGCCTCGGCCAACGACACGCCCATCTTCGCCGCCAGGAAGCCCGGCAACGACACCGGATCGGTGGATGCCGTCGCGTCGAGCTCGAACGAGTGGGGCACCAGTTCGATGGACGCGGCGTGCGGCGAGGCCGCGATCGCCGTCTCCAGGCGCTTCTTTCCGACGTAGCACCAGGGACAGCCGATGTCGCTCCACACGTCGATGCGAAGCGTGGTCACGGGGCGGGGCTCCGCCGTGGTCGCAGTACTCCCAGCAGGAATTGTCATGGTGGCGTCCGTTCAGTTCTGGGTGGCGGTGGCGGGCTAGGCGGCGAGGTCTGCGGCGGCCACGGGGAGAATAGCCTCGACCCGGTCGCGCTTGGTGAACAGGTCCCAATAGCCGTCGGCGAGGTCATCGGGGTCGACGAGCGGACGGACGGCTCCCTCCGGAAGCTCGAACTCCAGCGCGCCCGAGGTGAGGGCCTCGTGGCTCGCGCTGCGTTCGATCATCGCGTTCACGGTCAGGGTGCCGGCGTAGATCCCCTTGTCTGCCAGCTCGCCGTGGAGCGAGTAGATGTAGTTGCGGGCTGCCGCCATGACCGGCCCGAAGCCGCTCATGAACGGGACGCCCTCGACCGCGGAGCCGCCGTGGCCGATCAGGATTCCGCCGTCACCCCGTTCGAGCATCTGCGGCAGGACCGCCCTGACCAGCTCGACCGGCGTCAGCAGATACAGGCTGATGAGGTCCTCGAGCACGTCCGCCGTGAGTTCGGCCGCCGGGGTGAACGTGGAGCCGGAGATCGGCGCGTACTCGACGACGTCGATCCGGCCGAAGCGTTCCGTGATCGCCCCGACCAGCGCCGGAATCTTGTCCGTCTCCAGGAGGTCCGCGGAGAATGCGGCTGCCTCGATCCCCTCCGCGGCGAGCGTCGTGACGAGCGCGTCGAGCGGTGCGGTGCGACGCCCGACGAGGGCGACCCGGAAGCCCTCGCGGCCGAACCGGCGGGCTACCGAGGTCCCGAGGCCAGTTCCGGCACCAAATATGGCTATTGTCTTCGACACAAGCAACTCCTGGAATGTTAAGTTGAGGCCTGGATCAAGTTCTACGTGACCGTAGCACGTAACTTGAGGGAACCGTCAAGTTACGTGCGAAGGACGACAGCAGATGACGGAGCAACACACCACCACCACCACCGACGCGCGACCGTCGCTGCGCGGCGATGCCCGGCGCAACCTGGAGAAGCTGCGGAAGGCCGCGGTCGAGGTCTTCTCCGAGCGTGGGCTCGGCGCACCGCTGGAGGAGGTCGCCCATCGCGCGGGCGTCAGCACCGGCACTCTCTACAACCGATTCGGCAGCCGCGAGGCCCTGATCGACGCGGTGGTCCAGGAGCTCGCGACCACGAAATTTGATGCGGTCGTCGAGCTCGCCCTCGCCGCGCCAGACCCGTGGGAGCGGTTCGCCGTCTACGTCGAGCAGCTGTGTGAGCTGCAGGCGCAGGGCCCGGACATGAACGACATCATCGCGCGGAAGTATCCGCAGGCCTCCGCACTCAGCGCCCTGTGCGAGGAGACGCTGGAAGTTGCCGGGCGATTCATCGAGGACGCGCAGCGCAACGGCGCGCTGCGCTCCGACTTCACCACCGACGACCTGGCCCTGATCTTCTTGACCAACGCGAGCGTGGTGGGCGCCACCGCCGACGTCGCGCCGGACGCCTGGCGACGGAACCTCGGCTTCATCCTCGACGGACTTCACTCGGGCGGCACCCGGGTGTGATCAGCGCTGTCCCGGTCTACAGCGGGGGCAGGAGCGATCGGCGTCCAGGTCCGAACCTGGATGCTGCTGGCCAAGAGATCGAAGCATCGACGACGAGCCGGGTAGATGCCCGACGGACGTCCGAGCCTCCGGCCTGCGGACCAGCGCCTGCGTCGTCATTGAGGTGAGGATCCGTGTTCGCCACGGAGTCCTCCCCGCAGAAGGGAGCCTGGTTGCCGTCGGCGCAGGCTGACTGCTTTCGCCCCGGTCGTCGACGCGATGCCCGTTGCTGTGCCCGTCGCTCACGGCCGCGTCAGCTGATGTCAGGGTCGTTGACGCCCGGGTCGTTCGCGTCGGAGTCGTTGACGACGGTGTTGATGAGTTCCCGGTCGCCGGGGTCGTTGACGAACATGTCGATGAGGTCGCGGTCGTTGTCCGGGTCGGTGATGAAGCTGTTGATGAGGTCCCGGTCGTTGTCTCGGTGGCCCGTGGTGTTGGTGTTGCGGTTGTCCCAGTTGCTGCGGGTGGCTTGGACGGCGAGGGAGAGGTCGAGGCGGTCGCCGTACCAGTCGGGGGTGGTGGTGTCGGGGGTGATGGTGGCCTGGTGGCTGGTGGTCGCGCCCTTGGCGTGGCCGGTCTGGGCGGGTGCGGGGGTGATGGTGGCGCCGCGGGGCGAGGTGAACAGGAGTTCGCCGGTGGGGGTGCGGGTGAGCTGGTAGCTGCCTTCGTGCAGGGCCCTGTGGTGCGTACCGCAGAGCAAGACGAGGTTGATGAAGGTGGTGGGTCCGCCGTTTGCCCAGTGCGTGATGTGGTGGGCGACGAGGAAGCGGCGGCGGTTGCAGCCGGGGTACTGGCAGGTGCCGTCGCGGTGCCACAGGGCGCGGGTCAGGGCCGCGTTGGGGAACCGGGAGGCGCGGCCGAGGTCGAGGGTCTCGCCGGTGGGTCCGTCGATGGCGATGACGATGCGGGCGTCGCAGGCGAGGCGCCGGGCGGTCTCGCCGAGCAGTGCGGGGCCGTCCTGGATCCGGGGTCCGTCCAGGAGTGGCACGGGCTGTTGCGGGTGCTTGGTGGTGTTCGGCGTCGGCCGTCCGGTCGGCGTGGACGACGTCCCGGCCTGCGACTGCGACTGCGACTGCGACTGCGAGTCCAAGCCCGAGCCCGATCCCGAGCAGGAGCCCGAGTCCGACCCCGAGCCCAACTCTGAGCCCGAGCCCGAGCCCGAGCCCGAGCCCGCCCCCGACACTGGCTCGCTACCACCCTGCCTTGGTGCATCCGGTGCCGGGTCGGTGAGGTCACTGAGGTTGACGTGCACGATGAGCTCGGGCCGCCGGGTGGGGTTGGGCTCCTGGTCGTCGTCGGTGGGGTCACCGGTCTGGGCGCAGATTATGACCAGGGCGTCGGCGCGGGCGGTGGACGTTCCCGCGGGAACGTCGTACGGGTCTTGGTAGGGGCCGCGGTCGGGGTCGTGGGGTTCTTCCATGGGCGGGGCGTCGGCGGCGTCGGCGGTGAGTTTGGCGGCGGTGGCCTCGAGGGCTTCGACGACCAGGGCGCCGTCTTCGGGGGACAGCCGGGCGGTCAGGGTCAGGGCCCCGTCCTCGGCCCAGCGCCAGGTGAGGGTGCGGTTCGCGTGGCGGCGGGTCTCAGTGTCGGCGTCGAGGGATCCGCGCAGGTAGCGTTCGAGGGGGCCGGAGGGGGTGACCAGGGCGATCTGGAGGAGCTCGGTCTCGCGGTCGGCGGTGGCCAGGCGGGTCAGGGCGCGGACCTTGGAGTAGCTGAGCTGTCCGGCGGCGAATGCGGTGCGGATCTGGGGCAGGTCGCGGATCGCGCGGGCGACCCGGACGTGTTCGCGGGCGGCGCCGTTGGTCAGTGAGCACCGCCAGGTGAGCCAGTGCGCGCAGGACACGATGCCGTCCATCGCCCACCCCTCGCGGGCGTCGAACTCCCCGAGCAGGACCGCCGAACCGGCACGTCGCGGCGTTCAGGTGCCCCGCCAGGGTGGTCAACGCGAC
>NZ_DATCNW010000201.1:0-3089 GCF_036565025.1 Pengzhenrongella sp. | reverse complement strand
CAGCGTCGGCGACGCCCGCCAGGTCGTGATCGGCGTCGCTCGCCAGGTCGTCGTCGGCCGGGGCCGGACGGCGGGTCCGCAGGGGGCCGGCGACCAGGTTCGCGGCGTCCAGGATGGCCCGGTCGTTGCGCCAGGACGTCGACAGGAAGCGCACCGGCGCGGGTCGAGCCACGCCGTCGGCGAGCACCGGGAAGCGTTCGGGGAAGCGCCCGAGGCCGCCCGCGCTCGCTCCCCGCCAGCCGTAGATCGACTGGTGCGGGTCGCCGACGGCGGTCACCGGGTGCCCGCCGCCGAACAGGGCGGACAGCAGCTCGAGCTGCGCGTGGGAGGTGTCCTGGTACTCGTCGAGCAGCACGACCTTGAACCTGGCCCGTTCGGCGTCGCCGACCGCCGGCACCTCGCGGGCGAGCCGGGCGGCGATCGAGACCTGGTCGCCGAAGTCGATGACGTCCGCGACCCGCTTGCGCCGGCGGTACTCCACGACGAGGTCGATGAGCCGGCGGCGCTCGGCGAGCGAGGTGAGCAGCTTGGCGGTCGCCGCGTACGGCCCCACCTTGGCCCCCGAGCTCGGAACCTCGACCATCTCCTCGATCAGCCACTCGATCTGCTCGGCCGCGTCGTCCGGCTCCACGAGGTGCTCCGCGAGCGCGCCCGACAGCGCCAGCAACCCCTGCACGATCGACGACGTCGCTGCGTCGGTGTCGAGGTCACCGGCCCAGGACTCGACGACGGCGGTCGCGATCTGCCACTGCCCGGCATCGCGGATCAGGCGCGACGTCGGTTCGATGCCCAGCCGCAGCGCGTGGTCGGTCACCAGGGACGCGGCGTAGGAGTTGTACGTCGAGACCGTCGGCCGGGCGAGGTCGAGGCCGGGGTGCTCGCCCGCCGCGGGTGCGGGCACCGCGCCGGTGGCCCGCAGCGCGGCCGCGAGCCGCCGCAGGCGCAGCCGGACCCTGTCCCCCAGCTCGCCGGCCGCCTTGCGGGTGAATGTCAGCCCGAGCACCTCCTCGGGCGCGACGAGCTCGTTGGCGATCAGCCACACCACGCGCGCCGCCATCGTCTCGGTCTTGCCCGAGCCCGCCCCGGCGACGACGAGCAGCGGGCTGAGTGGGGACTCGATGATCTCGACCTGGTCGGGGGTCGGGGTGTCCCGGCCGAGCAGCTCGGCGATCCGCAGCGCGGAGATCGGGCTCACTCGACCACCTGCCGGCCCTCGCCGTACAGCGGGCAGCTGGTGCGCACCGGGCACATCGCGCACAGGTCGTTCGCGCAGGCCGTGAACGCCGACGAGGCCATGGTCGCGGCCACGTCGTTGATCATCGTGCGAGCCCACGACGGCGCGTCGGTCTCCGGGCCCAGCGCTCCCTGGGCCCGGACCGTCGGTCCCTTGCCGATGTCCCCGACGAACACGAGCTGGGCGCCGGCGCTGCGGGTGCCGGGCTCGAGCCCCTCGAACGCCTGGCCGTCGATCGCCAGCTGGTAGCTGCCGAGCTGCGGGTTCTCGGCGGTCTCGCTCGCGCTCGGCGCGCGCTTGCCCGTCTTGAGGTCGACGATGCACACCGCGCCGTCGCCCACGTCCTCGACCCGGTCCACGACGCCGCGCAGCAGCGCCCGGTCGAGCTCGAGGCTGAACGGGGCCTCGCGCAGCAGCGCGGTACCGGCGCCCTTGAAGTACTCCGCGAGCCGGCGCACCATGCGTTCGGCGCGGCGCCGCTCCGCGACGGCGGGCCAGCCGTCCTTGAGCCCGAGCTCGCGCCAGCGCCGGTCCAGCTCGCCGAGCAACTCGCCCTCGGTACCGTCCGGGAGCTCCTGCGCGATCGAGTGCACCAGGGTCCCGAGCGTCTGGCTGGTCCCGTCGGCGACCGTACCGCCGGCGGCCTCCAGCGCCCAGCGCAGCGCGCAGGTGCTGACCGTCTCGGCCTTCGACGGCGAGACGGGCACCAGCTCGTCGTCCGCCCAGAGCGCGGTGCTGGTCGAGGTGTCCGGCAGGCCGTACCACTCGCGCGGGTCGGCGCCGGGGACGCCTGCACGCGCCAGGGTGGCCAGCAGCTGGGCCGCGCCGCGGTCGGGCCGCGGGCTCCCGCCGTCGGTCCCCACGTCACCGGGTGCTAGCGCCACGCTCTCCTCGAGCTGGGCCCGCAGCGCCCCCACCAGCCCGCGCAGGTCCATCGGGACGGGTGCGGCCACCAGGCGCGGGTCGCGCTCCTCGTCGGGCCGGTCCGGGAAGGCCGCATCCGGCGGTACCTGCTCGGGCCGCTGCACCAGGTCGACGAACGCCGACGGCTGCTCGTCGGCGTCGGCGACCGCGGTGACCAGCAGCGTCGTGCGGGCGCGGGACGTCGCGACCGCGAACGAGCGCAGCTCGTCGGCGAGGACCGCGGCGCGTGCCGCCGCGCCCGCCCCGGCGGCGTCCGGGGACCGGCCCGCGAGGAGGTCCGCGAGCGACTGGGCCCCCAGCAGCGAGTCCCGAAGGCGCAGGTCGGGCCAGGTGCCCTCCTGGACACCCGCGACGATCACCAGGTCCCACTCCCGACCCGCTGCCCCGGCGGGGGTGAGCACCGCGACGGAGTCCCGGCTCGCGGCACGCGCGGCGAGGCTGTCGGCGGGCAGGTCCTGGGACTGCAGGTAGTCGAGGAACGCGCCCGCCGGCGCCTGCGGCAGCCGGTCCACGAAGGTCTCCGCCGCCCGGAACAGCGCGAGCACCGCGTCCAGGTCTCGATCGGCGCGCGCCCCGGAGGCACCGCCGGCGAGGGCCGACCGGCGCCAGCCCTCGGCGAGGTCCGCCGTCGACCACAGGGCCCAGAGCACCGTCTGAGCGGTGGCATTCGGGGAGTCCGCCGCCACCCGGCCGGCCGCGAGCACCCGGGCGAGCCGGCTCGCGCCCCGGCGCACCGCCGCGGGCAGGGTCGCGGTGCGGACGGGATCGGCCAGCGCCTCGACCAGCAGCTCGTCACTGACCCGGCCCCCGCCGCCGGCGAGCTCCTCGGCGCGCAGCGCTCGCCGCAGCCGCCGCAGCCCGACGGCGTCGGCGCCCCCGAGCGGGGAGGACAGCAGCCCGACGGCGACCTCGGCATCCAGGTCGCCCCGCC
>NZ_DATCNW010000200.1:0-8904 GCF_036565025.1 Pengzhenrongella sp. | reverse complement strand
CCGAACGACTGCGCCCGCTGCTGGACAACTCCCGGCGTCTTCGCGAGCTCGTCTCCGAGTTCGAAGCCCTGGCACTACGACAAGTCGAAAACGATCCCGCACAGCCAGACCCCTGACCGGCCTATTTGCGCGCGCTCTAAGACGCAGGCGGCCGTCCCCGACGAAACGCTCGCTCATGCCGAGAGTCGGACGTTCGCTCTCCGGGTTACGCCGGTGATCGACCGTGCCGAGGGTGGTGCGTTGCGAACCTGCCGATGTGCGGTCACCCTCGATCACGCGTCTTCAGGGCGTCGACGTCGACAGCAACCTTGCCGAGCATCGCCTCGAGTTCGGGGTCGAACCCGATCGCCCGTACTTCCTGCGTACAGCGGCACGCAGCAGCGATCTTGGCAGCCCACTTCAGCGCGTCCTCGCGTGAAGGCACGTCCACGATCGTGATTCCGCCGATGAAGTCCGGTCTCGGGCCGTCGGTGACCGTCCCGTCCGTGCCCACGAGATTCGCGGGTTCCTCTTCCAGGCCGCCGGTCAAGAGGTACACACCGGCGTCGATGAGCTCTTGACAGACCGCGTGCGCAGCCCTGCCCACCTCGGGCATCTCCTCGTCGGGGATGTGGTTCATCGCGTCGCTGGGGAACGTGATCAGGTACTGCGTCATCGCATGTCCTTCCTCTCGCATCGCATAGATCGGCGGCACCCCACCTATCCACGCACGCTATGCATGGGATCCGATCGCTGCCAGAGGGGAGAACGCGCAGCCCTCCGCCCGCACGCTAATGCCGCATAGTGCGCGAGTTGCATCCAATCCCGGCGACTGGCGGTGCGGCCGTGCATGATGGGGCCATGAACGCGCTCGAACTCATCGTGGACGAGGGCCGCCCCGCTAACGCGGGGCGCTTCTTCCAGTTGGGTGCCGACCTGCTGGCGCTCCTGGACGAACTGTCCGACGTCCCGGTCACTTGGCGCGTCGAGGACCTGCGCATGGGCTCCGCGGTCGCGAGGGTGGCCCCGCCGCCCGACTCCAAGGAGGGGCGCTGGCTCCGGCTCGCGGTCAACTCCCTGGACGCGGTACAGGGCGGCGGCGGGCTACCCGCTGACTGGAGCCCGGACGCGATCAAGGTCGCCCGGCGCTTCGTAGAGCACGGTCAGCCGAATGAGGACGAGACAGACTGGGTGCCGCCGCGCCTCCGGCTCGTGGGGGACGCGGACCAGCCTGCCCCTGTCGTGGACCTCACACCCGAGTTGGGCGGTCGTCTAGCCGACCTACAGCCTTTCGAGCGTCGGATGCCTGGCTCCGTGCGCGGCACGCTCGTCGGGCTCAACGTCTCCCGAGGTAACAGGGCGTCTCTCCGGCTCCCCAACAAGCGGATAGTGCGCGTGGGCTTCGAGACCTCCCTACGGGCCGACCTGAAGGAGGCCATGCTGCAGCAGGTCGAACTGCGCGGCGTGGTCCGACAGGACGACGACGGCCGGGTGTTCAATGTCCGGGCCGAGGGCGTCGAGGTCCTGGTCAAGCCGGAGGCGCGCTGGACGGACCTCATCGGCATCGACCCCGACTACCTGGAGGGGGCCTCCATCAAGGAATGGCTGGAGGCGAACCGTGGTCAGGCCTGACAAGATCGAGACCGCACTGCTGGACGCCTCGTGCCTGCTCGGCGTCATCGTGGCCGACCCGGAGTTCCGGGCCCTGGGTTCGCTGCTGGCCGCTGTGGACCGCGGGGAGGTCCGGCTCGTGGAGTCCACCGCAATCCTCGCTGAGGTTCTGGTGAAGCACCCCAAGGACACCCCGAGGCACGCGCTCGCCCGGAAGACGCTGCGCTCGCTCCTGGAGTCCCCAGAGACGGAGTTGGTGGACGTCTCGACCGCGGTCGCCCGCAAGGCGGGGGAGTTGAGGGTCGGGCACAACCTCAAGACCTGGGACGCGGTCCACCTAGCCACCGCGATCCTCGCGAGCGTGGACGTCCTCGTCGTCCGCGACCACAAGTTCCCTAAGGGAGAGTTCGAGGGCGTTTACGTCACTGGGCCGTTCGACATCGACGCGGACAAACTCCCTCTCGGGTGAGGGCGTGGCGCGCCAGAAGTCATAACGGGTTGGCCCTGGACGTCCGCTATTGCCGCTGGTCGCGCTGCCGGAGCGATGGCGCTGGTGACCGGAAGCTGCCGTTGACGGACGCGGCACGGATAGCGTCTCGCTGACTGCGCATCGACGCTCGCGGCGGGCCGAGGCATTCGAAGCCGACAGGTTGGCGGCTCCGGGTCGGCGAGGGGCGCACGTCGAGTCGGCAGCGCAGGCTCCAGTTATAGTCAGTTGTGTGGGTGAGCCTGCAGGCACTCGAGCACCGCGTCGTGAGGTGAATGCGTGAGCGTTCCGTACCCGCTCAACGGCCCGGTCTCGTACAGCCAGGATGAGGAGCATCTGATCGGGCTCGCCGCCCGCTTCATCCTGGAGCATCTGGGCCACAGTCCGGTGTGGGACGACGTCGAGCGTCACCTGATGACCCGCCATGGAAAGTCGAAGGCTGAGGCGAGTCGCGCCGTGCTCATCGCAGAACTCGACCTCGAGTGGCAAGGCACGATTCATTACGACGAGACCGTGTTCCGTCAACCTGGCCTGCCGGCCGACATCGCACCTGCGGCTGCAGGAGGTCGCCGAGGCGGTCTGGGGTCTGGGGTGGCCCCGCCCCGATGGAAGACGAAGCCGGTCGATCCACGACTGCTTCATCGAGCTCGGCGGAAGGTATCGACACTGCGACGTCTACTGGGCGATGCACGAGGTGCTGAAAGGCTCTCGGCTCCGTTGCGTGCGTCGTTGGTGGATGCTGCTGGCCGACGCCGGCGAGGTCCTGGCGGACCCGACGCTCACGGTTGGCGAGCGTGACGAAGTTGAGCGGGTGCTGGAAGCGGACTTGCGCGATGCGTACGCGAACTGGCTACCTCACCGGGTGCAGCGTGAGTATCCGTTAGACAGCCGCTTCGCCGATATCTTCGACACGAAGCGTCGGCTCATCGTCGAGGCGAAGATCTCCACTGACGACCTAGTGGTTCTCGGTGCCGTCACTCAGGCGATGCACTACCGGATGCTGGCGAACCGCGAGACGGACCGAATCGACGGCGTGGCGGTCCTCTTGCCCCGCGAGCCGTCTGACCTAGCTCGAGCAACACTGCGGCAGAACGACCTCGAGGTCGGCTTCATCTGGCGCGACGGCAGCTCCTTCAACGAGGAACTGGCGTAGCTCCTGCAGCTGCCGGCGAACGAGGCCGGCGCGGCGATGCGGCCTCGTGTCCTGCTCGGACGCGGGCCCGGGTGAGCGGGAGCAGTCCCGCGACGTGGCCGGCACGGGCTGTCGTGACCTCCAGAACACGCACGCCGACCGCCCTCCGACGGGGCGACTGGAGCCCTGACGCCGCCGCGTGTCGAGCCACCGCTACGCGGCCGCACCCGCCCCGAGCTCGGTCCGCACAACGCACGCACATGGCTCCCTTCTATTGCGCCCTGTGTCAAGGGGTTGGGCTCCGGGAGGCCGTCGAGTGTGCGTCGACGCTGGTCGGTGTCAACGTCGTTCGTCCGGTAGGGCGCTCCACGTTGACACCTCCGGCGCGTCGTCGCGATGTAGCGGCTGTTCCCGGACCAGGGGTCTTCCGAGTCGACGCCTGGCTAGGTAGCGTCAAGGGTGCGGGTTCGGGAAGTGGCTTATCCGAAGAGCCGATGTCCGGGGTCTGGTCGGTCGCGCTGGATTTCTTAGTCGCCCCCGAGTGCCCTCCCGGGCCCGCCTCATCTGGGTATCGGCTGCGCAGCTGCGCGTCGGCGACGAGCTGGCGGTAGACCACGTCGGACAGCCGCCGGCGCAAGCAGCGCATGGCTTCCATCGTGGTCTTGGACTGCTCCAGCTTGCGCCGGTAGTACGCCCGGCCGTCGGTGTCGTTACGCATCTGAACGATCCCGGCGATGTACAGCACGTGGTTCAGCCGGCGGTTGCCCGCCCTCGACAGCCGGTGGCGGACCTGCTCGCCACTGGATGCGTCGATCGGCGCGGTCCCAGTCCAGGACGCGAAGTGGTTGCGGTCGGGGAACCGGGCCACGTCCCCGACATCGGCCAGGATCCGTGCCGCACCGGCAGGCCCGACACCGTTGATGTCCATCAGGTGCGACCCCAAAGCTTCGACACCGGCCTTGAGCTCGGCCTTCATCGTCTTCATCTGGGCGTCGATGCGTTCCAGGTCGGCCACCTCCATCGCGGCCATCCGGCGCCGGGTGCGCCCGACCAGATCCCGCGGCCGCACGCCGGCAAGCAGAACCTTGTACTGCGCGGTCGACTTCTTGGCCGGGGCCCCGCCAGGGCGCAGCTCCAGGAACAGCCGATGAAGGCGGTTCAGCGTCTGTGCCCGCGCATGGGACAACTCGTCACGCCGATCGGACAACAGCCGCAGCACCATCAGCTCCGGGTCCAGGCTGATCTCGCGCAAACCCTTGTCCCGCAACGCGACCATCACGATGGAGTGCGCGTCGGTGGCGTCGGTCTTGCGGCCCTGACCGGTGTCGAACACCCGAGCCCGAGCGGCCAGCTTCGCCGGAACGTCCAGCACCCGCTCCCCGTCAGCCAGCAGCCGCTGAGCCACCGGGCGGCCGATCCCGTTCGCGCCCTCGACCGCCCACTGCCGCTCCGGCCACTGCCGGGCGACCTTGAGCATCGCCTGATACTGGCGGTTGTCCGTGCCGAATCGGCCCTTGGCCCGCAGAATCTCTCGGGTGTCTCGGGCCTCGATTGTCACCGACCGCTTGTGCGGGTCCATCCCGATGACTACTTGATCCATCACACGCCTCCTCGCTCGTCCGATATGACTGTTCAGCGAGGACGGGCAACGCTACTTCGAGCTGAGCAAACCCTTCTTGAGCCACGCCTCGCCGCGGTGCCCGGCCGGCGCGAATCCGCCTGTACGGTTTCGCTCCCCAACGTCGGTTGCGCAGGGTAGCCAAAGACGTCGGAGTTGCCACGAGTGCGTCGATAGACCAGGAGCGAGCAGGCGTCGGGGGCCAGGTCGCCGCAGATCTCGGCCCAAGCCGATCATCATCGTAGTGAGCTGGTGGCGCAGTCACCGTAGCCTCGCACGAAGATGCGCACCGCGTTGTCGATGTCTGCGGTCGTCGTCCCGTGACCCAGGGAAAGCCGGACTGCGCCGAGCGCCACCTCCGGTGTAGTCCCCATGGCAAGCAGCGTCGCGGCGGGGGTGTCCTGACCCGCGTGGCATGCCGACCCGGTGGACGCCGCCAGCCCTGGTGACGCGGCCAGCACGGCCCGGCCGAGGACGTCGGGGAACGAGACCATCAAGGTGTTGGGCAGAGAGCCCTTCGGGGTATGCCGGACGCTGCCGGGGATAGCGTCGCGCAGCTGCTCCCAGAGCGTGTCGCGCAGCACAGCCAGCCGCACGCCATCCGCGTCCAGGCGACCACCGGCCAGCTCGCACGCCGCACCCAAGCCGACGATGCCTGGAACGTTCTCCGTCCCGGGCCGGACACCGCCCTCTTGTCCGGCGCCGAACAACACGGGGCCAAGCGGGGTGCCGGCACGGCGGTACAGGGCGCCGACTCCCTTCGGGGCGTAGCACTTGTGCCCGGCGATGGAGAGCAGGTCCACTCCGAGGGCATCGACATTCACCTCGATCTTGCCGATGGCCTGGGCGGCGTCGGTGTGCATCAGCGCGCCGACCGCGTGGGCTGCGGCTGCGACCGTAGGGACGGGCAGGATGGCGCCGGTCTCGTTCTGGGCGAGCATCATCGTCACCAGTGCGACGTCCGGGCCCAGCTCCGTGGCTGCCATGGCGGCGTCGACGGTGCCGGCGCTGGTGACCGGGAGGGCGGTGATCGTCCAGCCGGCTGCGTTCAGGTGAGCCAACGGGGCGGTCGTGGCTGGGTGTTCGACGACGGTCGTGATGATGCGGCGTCGGGTGGGGTTGGCGATGCTGGCGGTGCCGCGGATGGCCAGGTTGTTGGACTCGGTGCCGCCGGAGGTGAAGATGATCTCGGCTGGGTCGGCGCCGATTAGCGCGGCGACCTGGGCGCGTGCGACGGCGACGGCGCGGGCCGCGGCCCGGCCTGTGGGGTGGTCGCTGGAGGGGTTGCCGTACTGGTCTCGCAGGTAGGGGAGCATCGCGTCGAGGACCTGGGGTGCGACCGGGGTGGTGGCGTTGTGGTCCAGGTAGATCAGGGGCTGGTCGTGGCTCACAGCCACCTCCGTATCACGCGCTGTTCGAATGTGACCTTGCCCCAGTGCCAGCGACGTGCCGGGGAGTGCAGGGCGACCGTGGGAGCGGGGTCGCCGTAGAAGTTGCCGGAGCCGTAGGCGGCGCGGCCGGCGCCGGTCTCGATGAAGCAGCCGCCGTGCCCGTCGAAGCCGCCCGGAGCCGGTTTGCCGGTGATGTCGCCAGTGATCGTGTCGGCCACGACGTGGGCCTGGGCGTGGGCGAACACACCGGCACGCGGGAGCGGTTTGCCGATGCCGAGCACGATGTGCGTGTTGTCGCCGATGGCGTATACGCCCTCGAAGTCGGTGGCCAGGGTGGTCGGGTCGGCGTGGATCCAGCCGTCGTCGGCGGCCAGGGCGGAGTTCGCGATGGCCTGCGGGGCGCAGATCGGGGGCATGTACACCAGCAGGTCAGCGTCTTCGCTGGTGTCGCCGAAGTGGACGGTGCCGGGTTCGGCGGCGGTGATCTGCCGGCCGGGCTGGTAGTCGATGTCACGGTCGGCGAGTAGCTGCTGTACAGCGGCGGAGACGTTTGCGCCGGCGACGGGCATGGGTGCCGGTTCGGCGCTGCGGACCACCACCTGCACCCGGTCGCGTACGCCGCGGGCGCGTAGCTCGGCGTCGATGAGCAGCGCCGCCTCGTACGGTGCGGCGGGGCATTTGTACAGCGGTGCCGCTGTGACCACGACGATTCGGCCGGACTCGATGCGGGCGAGCTCGCCGGCCAACCGTTGTGCGCCGGGCAGGGTGGCGTAGGTGTGGCCGTGGTCGCCAAGTCCTGGCACTCGGTCGGTGGCCCAGTCTGCCCCCAGGGCCACCACGAGGTGGTCCCCGGTCAGGGTCCGCTGCCCGACGGTCAGGGTCCGGCTGGTGGGGTCGATGTCGGTCACCTCACCGATGACCACCTCGATGCCGCGTCGTTCCAAGCGTTTGAGGGGGCGGGTGATCTGTTCCGGTCGGCGGGACCCTGTCATCACCCACAGGTAGGACGCGGCGTAGGTGAAGTCCGGGTCGCGGTTGACCAGGACCACGCGGTGGCGGCGGTCCAGGCGCCGACGGAGCCGGTTGGCGGTGGCCACCCCGCCGATGCCGCCACCGGCCACCACAACCGTCTGCGCGGCGATCGGGGTCATCAGAACACCAGTACCTTGTCGGCGGCCAGGGTCCAGTCGGTGAGCTCGTCCATCGTGGACCGCGCAGCGCCCTGAACGAGCATGGCCGCCGTGACGCCCGGGCGTCCATGCAGGTGCCGCAGCATCCGATATGCCCGCCGTGGCGGGAGATGACGGACAGCATCTTGTCGAGGTTGTAGTAGCCGTCTGGGGTCTTCTGCCCGGACATGGCCACCGTGACACCGTCACCCATGAGGAAGACCCGAAGGCTCACCTCGTCGCGCTTGGCCATCGACGCCGCGAGGCGTACCGCGTTGTAGGTGGCGTCCTGACCGTAGGCAGCACCGTTGATGATCATCAGAGTGTTCACGAGCTCATACCGTCCTTCTGGGGGTGGGGGTGGGGTCGTCGTAGCCAGCGCAGATACTCACGGTCGCCGAGCAGGTCCAGCCGCCGCCACAGCAGGCTCTCGGGTATGGCCTGGCTGGGGTGGCAGGCGACGGCGGCCAGTTGACGGGTGCGGTCCAGGGTCACGACCAGGTCGATGTCCTCGGGTTCGTGGCCGGTGAACGCGGCGCCGTACTCCTGGTTGAGCGCGGCGGCGACGCTGCGGGGGACGGTCCAGCCCAGGACCGCGAGCCCCGAGCGGTCGGCGGCGGCCAAGGCCGCGATGGTGGCGCTGGCGTGGTCGAGATGACCGGTGACCCCGTCGGTGTCGAAGACGACAAGCCCGTCGGCCCCGACCTCGGCGGCGAGGTCGAGCACGTGGGCGGACAGGTCGTCCACGTCGACCTCGGTCAGCGCGCCGTCGGGGTAGGCCAGAATTCGCACCGGGTCGACGCCCAGTACCCGGGCGGCGCCGGTCAGCTCTGCTGCACGGACGCTGTCGAGGTCACCCTCGATGCCATGCAGGGTGGAGGACTCTCCGTGGGTGTAACAGAGCACCGCCACGGCTGCACCGGCGTCGGCGAAGCCGGCCAGGACCGCGCCGATGCCGAAGGACTCGTCGTCGGGGTGCGCGACGACGGCCAGGACCGAGCGCCATCGCGGCAGGTCGTCACCGGGGCTGGGATTGCTCATGCCCGGGCTCACGCGACGTCGGACTGGATCGGCATGCCGGCCAGTCGCCACTCGAGCATTCCCTCACGCAGCCGTTGCGCCGACCGGCCATGCCGGGTCAGCAACCGGACCGCGTCGTAGGCGAGCACGCAGTACGCGCCGCGGCAGTATGCAACAACCTGGACGTCGGCGGGCAACTCGGCCAGGCGCTGTTCAAGCTCCTCGACCGGAATCGACACCGCGCCGGGAATGTGGCCGGCGGCGTACTCGTGTTGCGGGCGGACGTCGAGCACCACGGTCTGGCCGCTTCGTGCACGGCGCAGCAGCTCCTCACGGGGAACGTCCTCGGCCTCGCCGACATCGTCCCCGCCGAGGTAGGCGACCAGGGCCCGGTCGGCGTCGGCCAGGTGAGTCAGGGCCACATCACGTAGGTCGGCGTACAGGCCCGCCACGTCGTCGCCGGCGAGCCGGTAGTGCACGCTCGTGCCCTCCTTGCG
>NZ_DATCNW010000199.1:0-18089 GCF_036565025.1 Pengzhenrongella sp. | reverse complement strand
CCCCGCCCCGCCGAACCCTCTCCACCCGCGAGATTTCACCGACAGGCCAAGTTCCGGAAGATTCGGTGCGCCAAGCGCACACATCCTTCCCAAAACCGATGTGCTCCGCCCGCGCCGGACCAGCTCGACCCGCCGGCCACTCTCGGCCGGTCGGCCGGGCCCGACCCGACCGTGCCCCGACAACTCAGGATTCGGAAGAATCGGTGCGCCCCGCGCACACATCCTTCCCAAACCTGATCGCCGTCACCCGGCGGCCGCGCGCGACCGGCCCCGACAACTCAGGATTCGGAAGAATCGGTCCGTCCCACGAACACATCCTTCCCAAAACCGGTCCCCGGCTGCCCGCTCCGCCCAATCCGGCCCGCGCACCAGGCCGGCCCCACCGGCCCAATCCGGCCGCAACGGCCCGACCCGGCCGCACGGACCGCGGTCCGGACCGACCGGGCTCCGAGAGCTCAGGATTCGGAAGATTCGGTGCGCCCCGCGCACACATCCTTCCCAAAACCGCCCTCTCGCGCAGTCGCGCTCGAGTTCGTCGGGCGAAACAGGCGTGCTCGAACTCAAACGACGAACTCGGCGCCAGTCCTGACACCGGCACCGACGCGCGCCACAGTGCGGACATCCACGCCGCTGAGCGCGCATCCCGAGGTTTCCCCGCCGTCGTCGGCCACGACCTACCCCCGGATCTCCGTCGAGAAGTCGATTTTCGCCCATTAAGGGCAGATTTGACGGGCGGAAATCGACTTCTCGGCGGGGATATCTGGGCTGGCGGGGGTGCTGACCTGCGGCGTCGGGCGTCTAGGATCGCTTTGGCCGATTGTCGATGTTTCGTTTCAGAAGGGGCGGGCGTGAAATTCTTCGCCCGCTTCACTGCTCGACGCCGCACGGTCGCGTCCGTCAGCACGGTCACCCTCTTCTCGACCGCCATCGTCGGTCTCGCCCTGACCAACCCGGGCCTCGCGACCACCGATGTCGCGCTGAACGACTCCGGGGTCTGGGTCACCCGCTCCCAGGACAACCTGGTGGGCCGCTTCAACCATGAGGCCGAGGTGCTCGACGGCGCCGTGACCGCCGGCACGTCCTCGATCGACGTGCTGCAGCAGGCCGGCGTCGTGCTGGTGCACGACACCGCGGCCGGCACGATCAGTCCGGTCGACGTGGCCGGGCTCGAGCTCACCGGCAGCGCGAAGCTGCCCGCGGGCGCCGAGGTGGGCCTCGGGGCTCAGACGGTCGCCATCCTGGACCCCGCGAGCGGGTCGCTGTGGGTGCTGCCGGTCGAGGGCGTCGGGTCGTTCTCGTCCAAGACGACGCAGCCGGTCGCCAAGCTCGCCGGGGGCGCGGTGCTCGCGGTCGGCACCGACGGAACGGTGCACGCCGCGGGCGGGGACAAGCTGGTCACGGTCACCACGACCGAGCGCGGGGGACCCGATGAGGTCACCAAGGACACGCTCGACGTCGCCTCGCCCAACGCCGACGGGCTCGCGATCACCGCGGTCGGCGAGAACGCCGTCGTGCTGGACCGCCCGGGTAAGCGCCTGTTCCTCCCCAACGGCAAGACGGCCGACGTTGCGGGCGCCGTGGACGTCGCGCTGCAGCAGCCCGGCCCGGACGCCGACTCCGTCGTGCTCGCCGACAGGGACTCGCTCCTCTCCCAGCCGCTCGACGGCTCGACCGCGCATCGCCTGGGCGCCAAGGCGAGCGGGGTCCCCGTGGCGCCCGTCTTCCGAGGCGGTTGCGCGTACGGCGCCTGGACCTCCGGGACGGTCGCGCGGGACTGCGCGGGCACGAAGGACGACGCCGTCCGGTCGCTCGGGCTCACGGTCGCCGGGGCGAAGCTGGAGTACCGCGTCAACCGCGACGTCGTCGTGCTCAACGAGCTCACCACGGGCTCCATCTGGCTCGCGGACAAGGACTTCGAACTCTTCGACGACTGGTCGGACGTGCTCCCGTCGCAGGATGACCAGAAGAAGCCCGACGCGACCCCCGAGGCCACCAAGGACCCGATCAAGGACCGCGACAAGCCGAACCGCCCGCCGATCGCGACCGACGACGAGCTGGGCGTGCGCCCCGGCCGGACCACGATCCTCAAGCTGCTCGACAACGACACCGACCCCGACGGTGACGTGCTGGTCGCGGACGTGTCCAAGTCCAAGCCGGGCCTGGGCAAGCTCCAGTCGATCTACGGCGGCGCCCGGCCTGGTAGTCGAACGACGAGGCACCCGAGGCGTTCTCGGGCAGGGCGAGCTGGACCGCGTCTTCACCATCGTCGCGACGTCGGCGGTCGTCGACACCGGCGTGCCCGGGACGTTGCTCGTAGCGGCGGCGTTCGTCGGGATGCTGCTGAGCGTGCGACAGACGTATTCGCGCAGGGACGTGCTCGTGGTCATGTGCGCGGGGATCCTCGGGCTGACCGTCACCGGTGTGCTCGCGGCCGCGGCTCATCCGCAGTGGCGCCCCGGACTGGCCCTCGTGGCCGGAGTCGCGGCGGCCGGCGTGATCGGCCTGAGCCTGGTCGCGCCGCGGCAGCGCGTCGCGATGGGCCGCCTCGCGGACGGCTTCGAGCTCATCTGCTTGGCGATGCTGCTGCCGCTGGGCGCCGCCGCGGCCGGGCTGGTCTGAGGGCCAGGTGGCATCCAAGAAGGACCTGGCCGAGTCTCAGAGCTTCAGCCGTCGACGGCTGCTCACCGCGTTCGTGTCCGGCGCACCCGGCGGTCGCGAGCTCGAACCCACCAAGCCGATGCGAGCCGTCGTCAGCGGGGTGGCGCTCACCGTGATGGTGGTGCTCGGCAGCCTCGCCTTCGGCGCGATCAGCCCGGGACTGCCCGACGGGTGGGACCAGAACAAGATCGTGCTCGCCAAGGACACCGGGTCGAGGTACGTCACCCTGGGCGGGGTGCTGTATCCCGTGCTGAACGTCGCGAGCGCGCGCCTGCTCATCCCGGCGGCCACCAAGGACCCGTACCTGGTGGTCGGCGAGGACAAGCTCGCGGACGTGAAGCGCGGGGAGACGGTCGGCATCGTCGGCGCACCCGACACGCTGCCCGCCAAGGATCGGCTCATCAGTACCGGCTGGCTCGCGTGCACCGCGTCGGGCGGCGCCATCGCCACCGTGCTCTCCGCCGACAGCCCGGCCGTTCGCAGAGCCACCGCGACGGCCGAGACATCCACCACAAGCACCGACCCCGGACAGGGTCTGCTGGTCGAGAACGCGGGCAACCACTACCTGATCACCGGTGGCAGGCAGTACAAGTACCCGGACGGGCTGTACGACGCGACGCGGCGCGCAATCCAGCCCGAGAACCCACAGCCGGTGAAAGTCTCCGGCCTCTGGCTCAACCTCTTCCCGCCCGGCAACGACCTGACCTTCGGGATGCCGGATACCGGGAAGCAGGTCCCCGCCGACGTCGCGGGCGCGGTCCCGCGCGGCGCGGTGGTCGGCTCGGTGCTGTCCGTGTCCGGCGGCGGCTTCAAGAAGTACGTCGTCAACGGGGCGGGCCAGCTCGCCGAGCTGACGCCCTTCGCCGATGGGCTCTACCGGCTCGACAAGGGCAAGCGAAGTGCGGATATCCCGGTCTCCCCGGCCGAGATCAACCAGATGGCCACGGCCAGCGCCCCGGCTGCGCCGCGCAACTGGCCGACCGTCAATCCGGTGCCCTCGCCCGTCGGCGAGAGCTCGTGCGCGGTCCTGTCCGCCGGATCCGGGGTCGAGCCCCGCGTGCATCTGACCTTCAGCCCCGATGTCTCGGTGCCCGCGACCAGTGCCGTCCGGATCGATCCGTCACGCGGTGCCCTCGTGCGCGCGACCAGCGGTCCGGGGTCCGACGGACCGGTCCAGCTCATCGACGGCACCGGGACCGCGTTCCCCGTGCCGCACGCGAGCTCGGAGATCCTCGGCCGATTGGGCTACAGCGCCAGGCTCGTCACGCGAGTCCCGCAGAAATGGCTCTACCTCTTCCGGTCGGGACCGGCCCTCACGGTCAAGGGCGCCAGGGCGCCCCAGGTCCCCGCCGGTTCATGACGCTCCGGGCGCGCACCGAGCCGGCGACCCGCGGCCGGCTGACCAAAGGGCTGGGGGCCGCGCTCGCGGTCGTCGTCGGCGGCGTCGGCCTGGGACTTGTGACCGGCGTCGCCAGCGCGCCGACGGCGAGTGCCGACGGCGTCAAGTGCGAGGCGGGTAGCACGCACAACGTCACCGCCACGCCGCCCGCGCTCGCCCGGCTCGGTGCCGAGGCTGCGTGGGGGCTGTCGACGGGTTCTCACGTCGTGGTCGCCGTCGTCGACTCGGGGGTCGATCGGGGCAACGCCCACCTTCCGAGCTCGGCCGTGCTCCCGGGCGCGGACCTCATCGCCGCTGACGGGACGGACGGCCGCACCGACAACACCGGCCACGGCACCGCGGTCGCCGGGGAGATCGCCGCCCGGTTCGTGTCCGGGTCCGGCGTCATCGGCCTGGCGAAGAACGCGACCATCCTCCCGGTGCGGATCTTCTACACCGACGCCGACGGCGCCGAGTCCTCACTGCGACCGAACACCGCGCGGATCGCCGCGGGCATCGACTACGCCGTCGCGCAGGGCGCCACGATCATCAACGTCTCGGCCAGCAGTACGACCGACGACCCGGTGCTCGCGAAGGCCGTCCACGATGCGACCGCGGCTCGACGCCTGGTCGTGGCCAGCGCCGGCAACCGGCTCACGTCCGAGGACACCACCGACTCCCCGCGCTACCCGGCCGCCTACCCCGGGGTGCTCTCGGTCACCGCGGTCGACGACCACGACAACGCCACCGAGGACTCGATCCACGGTGCGCACGTGGACGTCGCGGCGCCCGGGACCAACGTGCTCACGGCATTCCACGCGGCCGGCGACTGCATGCTCGGCGCCGAGGCCTCGACGAGCTTCGCGACGGCGTACGCGAGCGCCGCGGCCGCGCTCGTCGCGTCGCGCTACAAGTCCGAGTCCCCTGCGCAGTGGGCATACCGGCTCGAGGCCACCGCGTCCCGGCAGAGCCCCGGCACCCGGGACGACATGGCCGGCTGGGGCGTGATCCGGCCCTACGATGCCCTGGCGTTCGTCGACGACGGAACGGCACCCGGACCCCCGAGCCCCATGCACCGCGCCCCGGAGCAGTCGCCGGGGCCCGCCCAGACGCTCAAGTTCGGGCCTCGGGTGGACCCGCTCGCGGCCACCCGGGCGATCGCCTCGTGGTGGGTGCTCGCCGGGGGAGTCGTGCTCCTGGGAGCGTTGATCGCCTCGCGGCTGACGGCACGACGGCGTCGGCGTAGCTGAGCGGACACCCGCCCGAGGAGTCAGCGCGCGGCCTGCGCCCTCCGGGCGAGCGCGCCGGCCCGGCCCGCGCGGACGCCGTCGGCCGACAGGATGAGCAGCGCGACCCACACCAGCGCGAAACCCCACCACCGGGCCGCCGCCATCTGCTCGTGCAGGATGAGCACCCCGAGCAGGAACTGCATGGTCGGCGTGATGTATTGCAGCATCCCGACCACCGACAGCGGCAGGCGACGGGCGGCGCCGCTGAACATCAGCAGCGGGACGCCGGTCACGATGCCCGCGGAGACCAGCAGCGCCACGTGCCACGGCCCATGCGCCAGGAAGCTGCCGGTGCCGTTCGCACCGAGCCAGACCAGGTAGCCCAGCGCCACGGGAAACAGCACCGTCGTCTCCACCGCGAGCCCCGCCACGGCCGGCACAGTGCGCCCGACGCGGTTCTTGATCAGGCCGTACAGCGCGAAGCTGAACGCGAGCGTGAGCGCGATCCACGGCAGCTTGCCGTAGCCCACCGTGATGACGACGACGGCGCCGGTCCCCACCCCGAGCGCGACCCACTGCGCCGGGCGCAGCCGCTCGCCGAGCACGAAGACCGCGAGCAGCACCGTCACCAGCGGGTTGATGAAGTACCCGAGCGCGGCGTCGACGACCTGATCGGTGAGCACGCCGTACACGTACACGGTCCAGTTCAGGGCCACCAGGGCCGCCGCCAGGGAGAGCAGGCCGAGCGTGCGGCGCGTGGTCAGCGCGGTCCGGAACGGGCCCCAGCCCCTGGTCACCGTGAGCAGCAGCAGGAAGAACCCGAGCGACCAGATCACCCGGTGCCCGATGATCTCGACGGCGCCCGCGGGCGCGAGCAGCGGGAAGTACAGCGGCAACGTGCCCCACAGCAGGTACGCGCCCGCGCCGAGCGCGAGGCCCGAGCGACCGGGGTCCGCGCGGGTCGCGGGGGCCGTCGGAGCCCGGTCGGGGGTCCGCACGGGAGGCTGCTGGGGTGTCACCCGCTGAATCTACCGTCCACGGGTTGAGGCCAGAAGGCGGCGTCCATGCCTCTCGCCGTACACTTTCTCACCAGCCATGCGCGCATCCTTCGCGGTGCGCGCCGGTCTGTCAGGCACCCGATCTGGAAGGCACCACCGTCTCGTGAGCAGCAACCGATCCTTGCGCGTCGCCGTGGTTGGCGCGGGCCCCGCCGGCATCTACGCCTCCGACATCCTGTCCAAGTCCGGCCTCGACGTCAGCATCGACCTCCTCGAACGCCTGCCGGCGCCCTTCGGACTCGTGCGCTACGGCGTCGCGCCCGACCACCCCCGGATCAAGCAGATCATCGTCGCGCTGCACAAGGTGCTCGAGCGCGGCGACATCCGGCTGCTGGCCAACGTGGAGTACGGCGTCGACCTCAAGCTCGAGGACCTGCGCCAGTTCTACGACGCGGTGATCTTCTCGACCGGCTCGATCCGGGATGCGTCCCTCGCGATCCCCGGGATCGACCTGCCCGAGTCCTACGGCGCGGCCGACTTCGTGTCCTGGTACGACGGGCACCCTGACGTGCCGCGTACGTGGCCGCTCGAGGCGCGCGAGGTGGCCGTGCTCGGCGCCGGGAACGTCGCGCTCGACGTCGCCCGGATCCTCGCCAAGCACGCCGACGACCTGCTGCCGACCGAGATCCCGGCGAACGTCTACGACCTGCTCGCGGCCTCGCCGATCACGGACGTGCACATCTTCGCCCGCCGCGGCCCGGCCCAGGTCAAGTTCTCCTCGCTCGAGCTGCGCGAGATGGGCAAGGTGCCCGACGTCGACGTGGTCGTCTACCCCGAGGACTTCGACTTCGACGAGGGGTCGATGGCCGCCATCCACTCCTCGAACCAGACCAAGCAGGTCGTCAAGACCCTCACTGACTGGACGCTGAACGAGCCGTCCGAGATGAAGGCGTCCCGGCGCATCCACGTGCACTTCCTGCACCGGCCGGCCGAGGTGCTCGGCGAGGGCGGCCACGTCGTCGGGCTGCGGACCGAACGCACCGCGCTGAACGGCGACGGCACGGCGTCCGGCACGGGGGAGTTCCACGACTGGCCGCTTCAGGCCGTCTACCGCGCGGTCGGCTACTTCGGCTCGCCGCTCGTCGACATCCCGTTCGACGACCTGCTCGGCGTCATCCCGAACCGCGAGGGTCGGGTCGTCGATGTCGACGGCGAGCAGCTGCCGGGCGTCTACGCGACCGGGTGGATCAAGCGCGGGCCGATCGGCCTGATCGGGCACACCAAGTCCGACGCGTCCGAGACCATCCGCCACCTCGTCGAGGACGCGGCCGAGCAGGACGGCACGGCGCTGCACACCGCGACCGAGCCGTCCCCGGCGGCCGTGACGGACTTCCTCACGAGCCGCGGGGTCCCCGTCGTGGAGTGGTCCGGCTGGGAGGTGCTCGACGCGCACGAGAAGGCGCTCGGCGAGGCCGAGGGCCGGATCCGCGTCAAGGTCGTCCCGCGCGACGAGATGACCGCGATCGCCCGCGGCGAGCAGGCCGCCACCACCGTCTGACCCCCGAGTTGTCAGCCGCGGCGCGGCCCCTGGTCCGCGCTGCGCCTGACAGCTTTGCTGTACCTGGAGTTGTCAGTCGTTGCGCGGTCTCTGGCGGGCGCTGGGGATGATTGAACGGGGAGACGGGCACCGCTGGCCTGATGACGTCCTGCGCGACCTGCAGGCGGGTGGTGCCGACGATGGCGCCGAACTTCGCGCCCGTGAGCTTGGGAGCCAGCCGCCGGGTGTCCTCGAGGGTCACGACCGCCTGCACCTTGTCGTAGTAGCCGGACGAGAAGTCGAGGCCCTTGCTCGCTGCTGGCTGATCACGTGCCGACGGTCAGCACGCCCGGCGTGAGCGTCGCCAGCACCCCGGCCGTGGTGGGCGACGACGACCGCCCGGTGTCCTCCACCGGGGCGCACGCCACGAGCACCAGGGTGCTCGCAGCAGCCAGGGCAGGAACGCGGTTGGTGCGCAGCGGGGCTCCGGAGGTTCGTCGAGGCGGCAGGAAGACGCTGGGGCGCTCAGGATAGGGGGAACGCCCCGCACCCCGCATGCGTTGTGCGGGCAGGACCACCACTGCTCGGAAGGCAACACGACGATGGGTCACAGGCACTACAACGGGTTGAAGACCGCCGCACTTTTCGGTGCGATGTGGGCGGTTCTGCTCGTCATCTACGCGCTCGTGGGCCGTGGCAACCAGAGCTTCTTCTTCGTGTTCGCGGGCATCGGGGTGCTCGGCACCGCCTACGGGTACTGGAACTCCGACAAGATCGCGATCCGCGCGATGCGAGCGCGGCCCGTGAGCGAGCTCGAGCAGCCGACGATGTACAGGATCGTCCGGGAGCTGTCGACGGCCGCCCTGCAGCCCATGCCCAGGCTCTACGTCTCCCCGACGGCGGCGCCGAACGCGTTCGCGACGGGTCGCAACCCCCGCAACGCCGCCGTGTGCTGCACCGAGGGGATCCTGCAGCTGCTCAACGAGCGTGAGCTGCGCGGGGTCCTGGGTCACGAGCTCATGCACGTCTACAACCGGGACATCCTCACGTCGTCGGTCGCCGCGGCCGTCTCGGGGCTGATCACGTCCTTCGCGCAGTTCCTGATGTTCTTCGGCGGGGGCGACCGCGAGCGCGGCGGCAACCCGATCGCGGCGATCGCGCTGGCGATCCTGTCGCCGATCGCCGCGATGCTCATCCAGCTGGCGATCAGCCGCACGCGCGAGTTCGACGCCGACGAGGACGGTTCGCGGCTGACCGGCGACCCGCTCGCGCTCGCCTCGGCGCTGCAGAAGCTCGAGACCGGCACGCAGCGGGCCCCGCTGCCCCAGGACCGCGACCTCGTCGACGTCTCGCACCTGATGATCGCGAACCCGTTCCGCGGCGGTGGCGGCCGTCTCTTCGCCACCCACCCGCCGATGGCCGAGCGCATCCTGCGCCTGCAGAAGATGGCCGGCACCCCGCCGTACTGACCCGAGGTCGTGCCTCACGTGAGGTTGAGGTGCTGGGCCCGACTCGCGACGCGCTCGGCCGCGACGCCGGGCTCGGCTGCAACGCCGACGTTCGGCTGCAATGCGTTCGGCTGCAATGCGTTCGGCTGCAATGCCGACGCCTGGCTGCAACGCCGACGCCCGGCTGCAATGCCGACGCCCGGCTGCAAATGCCGACGCCTGGCTGCAATGCCGACGCCCGGCTGCAACGCCGACGCCTGGCCGCAATGCGCTCATCTGCAGCGCCGACGCTCGACGCGGCGCGACGCTCGGCGGCTGCGGTGCCCGGTGCAGCGCAAGTGCGCCCAGGGCTGCGGTTGTGGCGCTGGTTGCAGCGAAGTTGCGCTGGGGGGGGGGGGTGCACATCGGATGCAACCAGCGATTCAACCCAGGCCGGAACACCTCGCGGTGTCGCAGCGCATGCCGAAATCGCGACACTCTGACTCCGCGCCCGATCATATGTGCGTGAACTCACAATCGGACGTCAGTGCAGCCCTCTGTGCAGCCAAAGTGCACCCAGAGCGCGCGTTGGCTGCACTGAGCGCTGCACTGAGCGCCGTCGCGAGCCTGCCGGTGCCGTCGCGAGCCTGCCGGGCGCCGTCGCGAACCTGCCGGCCGTCGTTGCGAACGTTGCGCCGAGCCGCACGAACGACAGCACGTGCCGGCGCGCCTCAGCGGTAGTTCACGAACTGCAGCGCGACGTCCAGGTCTGCGGCCTTGAGCACGGCGATCACGTTCTGCAGGTCGTCGCGGCTCTTGGCCGAGACCCGCAGCTCGTCGCCGGTGATCTGCGCCTTGACGCCCTTGGGGCCGTCGTCGCGGATGATCTTGCCGATCTTCTTGGCGTTCTCGCTGCTCAGGCCCTCCTTGATGGTGGCCTCGAGGCGGTACTCCTTGCCCGACAGGTGCGGTTCCTTCTCGCCGGTGTCGAGCGACTTGAGCGAGATGCCGCGGCGGATCAGCTTGGTCTCGAAGACGTCGAGGATCGCGAGCACGCGCTCGGCGGAGTTGGCGACCATCACGATCGACTCTCCGCTCCAGGTGATCGAGGCGCCGACGTTTTTGAAGTCGTAGCGCTGGGAGACCTCCTTCGCGGCCTGGTTCAGGGCGTTGTCGACCTCTTGCCGATCGACCTTGCTGACGACGTCGAACGAGGAGTCGTTCGCCATGGTTCCTCCAGTGCTCGCGGGTGGCGGCGCGGTGTTCGCGCGGCGCGGTTGGGCGGTCGGTGCAAGGGACCGCCCCGGGAGTTGCTATCCTTCCATCCGCACCACCTCGGTGTGCTCCTCGGAGTGCAGCGAGACGGCCAGGGCGGGTTACCCGAGTGGCCAAAGGGGGCTGACTGTAAATCAGCTGGCAACGCCTACGGGGGTTCGAATCCCTCACCCGCCACCGAGACGGGGCGTCCTCATCGAGGACGCCCCGTTCGTGTACCCCCAGAGAGTTCGTAACGTCCGAGCGTTGACGTCCTATAGGACGTCAACGCTCGGACGTTACGGCTTTCTGCTCGCATCGGGCGTGAGCCGGGCCTCGGTCGCGCCTCGGTAGGGCCTCGATCGGTCCGGTGGGACGTGAGCCGGGGCTCGACGGCGGTAGGGTGCTCCCAACGGTGTACCGAGCCTCGGTTCCCCTGGATCCGCACGATCCAGAGGTGCTTGGCTCACGCAGCGGGTGCGATTTCGCGGGCACGCCTTCGGGCGTGTAACCTTTGGTCGCGCTGCCCCGATAGCTCAGACGGTAGAGCATCTCCATGGTAAGGAGAAGGTCAAGGGTTCGATTCCCTTTCGGGGCTCTGTTCGTGGAGTTCGGGCTGACGCGATTGCGCCGGCCCGTCCTTGCGGCGGGGTAGCTCAGGTGGTTAGAGCACACGGCTCATAATCGTGGTGTCGCGGGTTCGAGTCCCGCTCCCGCTACCGAGGTTCGAAGCTCGCGCGCCAGCCGGCGGCGCGCAGCAGTACGACGACGAGCGCCGCGTGAGCGGCGCGTTGATGTGAAGGAAGTCGCGAAGTGGCCAGCAAGAGCTCGGACGTCCGCCCCAAGATCACCCTCGCCTGCGTGGAGTGCAAGGAGCGGAACTACATCACCAAGAAGAACCGTCGCAACAACCCCGACCGCCTCGAGCTGTCGAAGTTCTGCCCGCGCGACGGCAAGCACACCCAGCACCGCGAGACCCGCTGACCGCTCGCCCCTCGAGGCGAGCGGCTCTCCATGCCGGTCAACACCGCGTACGCAGGTCGTGAGTACCCGCCGAACTCGGCCTACGAGGTCGGTCGGGAGAAGATCCGAGAGTTCGCGGAGGCTGTGGGTGCGAGTCATCTCGCCCACAGCGACCCGGACGTCGCGCGGTCCCTGGGCTACCCGGACGTGATCGCGCCGCCGACGTTCGCCGTTGTCGTCGCGCAGCGCGCGGAGCAGCAGCTGCTCGCGGATCCCGACGCCGGCATCGACTTCACCCGCGTGGTGCACGCCGACGAGCGGTTCACGCATCACCGCCCCATCCACGCCGGGATGCGGCTGGTGACCGTCCTGCACGTGGACGGGATCCTCGAGCGGGCCGGGATGGCGATGATTACCACCCGCGCCGAGATCGCGGCCGACGACGGTCTGCCCGTCGCCACCGTCGTGTCCACCCTCGCCGTCCGCGGCGACGAGGTGGCCGTCAAGTGAGCGCGCAGCAGACCTCCCCGGCCCTCGCGGACCTCGCCGTCGGCCAGTCGATCGGTACCCGAACGGTCGAGGTCGACCGCTCGCGGCTGGTCCGGTACGCCGGCGCGAGCGGCGACTTCAACCGCATCCACTGGAACGACCGGTTCGCGACCGAGGTCGGCCTGCCCGGCGTCATCGCGCACGGCATGTGGACCATGGGCGCGGCCGTGAACCTCGTCGCCGACTGGGCGGGCGACCCCGGCGCCGTCGTCGACTACCAGGTGCGCTTCACGCGCCCCGTCCCGGTGCCCGATCCCGGTTCCGCCGAGATCGAGGTGTCCGCCGCGATCGGCGCGCTCGACGTCGAGACGGGCACCGCACGCGTCGACCTCACCGTGACGTGCAACGGCGTCCGCGTCGTGGGCAAGGCCCAGGTTGTCGTCCGGCTGTAGCCGGTCAGTCTTTTTCGCGCAAGGTCCGCGTGTCCGGCGCCGGCCACAGTGATGAGCGCCCAGCCGGAGAACTTCCATGGCCGTGGCCGTGGGTCCGACCTGCACGCACAACCCGCGATGATGTGCGCGTGAGCACCTCAGGTTCGACCGACGTCCGACTTCGCCGAGCGACCACAGCGGACGCGTCCGCACTGGTGCACCTGCGCGCGCTGATGCTGTCCTCGATGGGCACCGACGTCGGCGGCGCCGACGCCCCGTGGCGCGGCGCTGCGGGGCAGTGGTTCGCCGATCAGCTCGCGCGGCCGCAGGGCTTCGCCGGATTCGTCGTCGAGCACCCCCGCGACGGCGTGGTGTCGGTGGCCCTGGGCAGCTGCGATGCCCGAGCCCCCGGCCCCATCGACGCGAGCGGGGTTCACGGGCACGTGTTCAACGTCAGCACGGAGCCGGCCCATCGTCGCAACGGCTACGCACGTGACTGCCTCGACGCGCTGCTGGACTGGTTCCGCGCCGAGACTCCGGTGCGGATGCTCGATCTCAATGCGAGCGCCGTGGGCGCCGGGATGTACGAGTCGGCGGGATTCGTCGCGGCGGCGTACCCCGAGATGCGGATGCTGCTGGAGCGCCCCGCCGACGGCTGACTCAGGGCACCGATCACGACGGGTCGCGCCCGCTCAGCCCGATCACCCGGTCCTGCAGGCTCGCTCCCTGCGGGACGTCGACGACCGGCCCGAAGCGCCCCGCGCGAAAGGGCTCCTGTTCGGTGGCGGACATCGCCGTCAGGAACTCCAGTGACACGGTCAGCGCCGCCGGGTCGCCGCGGAACGACTGTCCGCTGGCGCGGGCCAGGTCCCACGCGTGGATGACGAGCTCGTTCAGCGCGATCGTGCCCGCGACCTGCGCCGGGATCGCGTTGCCACCTGCGTGGGTGTTCCCGTCCCAGGCGTCGGGCTCGCGCCACGCCGCGGCGAGTGCGAGCACCTGGGCGGGGATGCGGGTCTGCCAGTCCTCGCCGAGGCGCGCCGCGCCGGGATCGACTCGCGGAGGATTCCCGGGCCCGTCCGTCCTCGTTGCGGCGGCGGTGAACGCCTCGCAGAGAAACTGGACATGGTCGAGGAGGTCGCTGAGGCTGCCGTCGCAGGGCGTCGGTGCGGCGAGCTGGTCGTCGCTAACTCCGGCGATCAGGCGCGCCAGCTCCCGAGCGGTGGGGACGAGGTCGTGGGGGAGGGGCATCAGCATCTCCTGGTGATCGGTCGAGGATGGTCGACGTCGGACGGCTCGTCCGGCGGGCGGTTCACCCGCAGGTCGGAGCAGACCGCCAGTCCTCGACATCGTGGCGCCCGCGGCCGTCGATCATCGTCGAACTGGGAGTTGTTGTCGTCAGACCGGCGGAAATACGACAAAAACTCCCAGTTCGCGGCGGGTCAGTACGCTGACGCGGTGATCCCGACCTCCCAGCTGCCGGCGCCTGCGCGCGAGATCCTCGAGCAGCTCCGGGCGTGGTCGCCTCTCGCGCCAGCCCAGGCGGGCCTCAAGGGCGAGTACGAGGAGTTCGTGCGCGACGCACAGGGGGCCGCGCTCGACCGCGACGGCGGCCCGGAGCACCTGACCGGAAGCTGTTTCGTACTGACCCGCGACCTGTCGCAGGTGCTCCTGTGCTTCCACCGCAAGGGCCAGTTCTGGGTGCAGCTGGGCGGGCACGTGGAGCCCGCGGACGTCTCGGTCGCCGCGGCCGCCTATCGGGAGGCCCGCGAGGAGGGCGGCATCGCCGACCTTCGCCCGTTCGGCGCCACGCCGGTCGACGTGCACCGCCACGCGTTGGGCAGCAGGTTCGGCACCTGCCGGGTGCACTGGGACGTGGGCTTCGTGGCGTTCGCCGACGCGGAGGCCGTGCCCGTCGTCAGCGCGGAGAGCGAGGCGGTCGCGTGGTTCGCCGTCGACCGGCTGCCGGCGGACGTGCCCGAGGACTTTCCCCTGCGCCTGCGCACAATCCTCGACGAGCTCGCGCACCGGACGCCGGTCGAGCCCGGTTGACCTGAGCCCGGCGCCGGGCCTGCCTGCCCTCGGCGGGCTTGGTGCGCCGGATCGCGGCCACGGTCGGCACCGGTTCGCGGGTGAGGAAGTCGAGCATGATCTGGTTGACCAAGCCGTTTCACTTCCTCGAGCGTAGGGCGCGCCGCGAATCTCGGCGAGGATGTCGAGAACCGCAGGCCCGCTGCGACCTACCCATGACACGCGCCGGCACCGGGCGCCCCGCAGAAGGAGGACGACATCAAATACATCCTGCTCACGATGTACGGACCGATCGAGGGCGTGCCCCCCATGAGCGAGTGGGCGCCGGGCGAAGGCCAGGCGCACTTCGACGCCCTGAACGCGCTGAACCGCGAGCTCACCGAGCGCGGCGAGCTGGTCGGACTGCAGTTCCTGGACGGCCCCGACACGGCCAAGATCGTCGTCGCCGACGGCGCGGCCCCGCCGGTCATCACGGACGGACCCTTCCCGGAGTCCAAGGAGTTCCTGGCCGGTTACCAGATCGTCGACGTCGCGAACGAGGAGCGCGCCCTCGAGATCGCGGCCCGGGTCTCGGCCGCGCCCGGTCCCGGCGGCGTCCCGATCCGCCAGCCCATCCAGGTCCGCGCCGTCGTCGGCCCCGACTGACGGGCTCGGTGCCCCCGACCTGCTCGTTCGCGCCCTGCGCCCCGCCGGCGTCGTGCACTCTTGGAGCGCCGACGTCCTTGCCGCCCACCTCTCCCCCGCAACGTCGGCGGCGGCAGCAGCGCACCCGCGATCGCCCTCGATACCGGCGGCGTCCCGCACGTCACGATCCGATCGGACACCATGACTTCTGATCTCCAGTTCGACACCGCGACCACCACCACGAACGCGTCCTGGTAGGACGAGTTCCCCGGCACCGACCTCGACCCGGCGTGGAGCATCGTCCGGCCCACCGCGACCGGACTGCGGGTGCAGAACGACGCCCTCGAGATCGACACCCTGCCAGGCGACATCGCCGGGGCGACCGCCACCTCCCAGAACATCGTCCTGCGCAAGACCCCGGACGGGGCGGCCTGGACGGTGGACGTGCAGATCACCGCGCCCATCGCCGCCGCCGGGCAGAAGGTCGGTCTGATCTTGTACTCGGCGACCAGCCCGAGCGCGAAGGAGTACATCTTCACCGGCCGCATCGGGCGCGCCTCGAGCGTGCTGCGCCGGGCAACCCAGTACCAGCGCAAGTCGATGCAGCGCTCGCTCGCCCCGGACTGGAACGAGCTCAGCGCCGCCGGGCTGCCGACGACGTGGTGGCAGCGGATCGTGTTCGACGGGCGCACCTACACCTGCTTCGACTCGCTCGACGGCGTCACGTGGGCCATCGTCGGGCGGCCCGTGCCGGTCGCGGACTCGACCTACTCCCACCTCGGCGTGTACGCGGCGACGTCCGCGACCGAGGTGATCACGGCGACGTTCCACAGCATGACCCTGACCACGTCACCGCTCGCCCCCGCGGTGCGCCAGCCCCGCCCGTGGGTGACGACGGCGGGGCTCGCCCTGCCGGAGACCACCACGGTCGGCAGCAAGCTCCTCGGCATCCTGCGCGGCAACACGAAGTACAACGTGGGTGAGTGGTGGTCGACGAACTGGGCCGGTCAGGACGCGCAGCCGTACCGCACCTTCACGGGCGTCAACGAGCACAGCATCCGACCCGCCGCGTGCGCCGCGTTCGGGATCACCTCGCTGCTGTTCACCGGGTACTGGGACGCGTCCATCGGCATGTCGGAGGCGCTCGGCCGGGTCAAGGCGCTGCGTCTCGCTGCGTCCCTCGCGTACCGGCACGCCGCCAACGAACCGGACGGCTGGGGTTTCCAGCTGCAGTCCGGCATGTGGGCGGCCCTCGCCGGGCAGGCGGCGTGGCTGCAGTGGCACCACCTCGCTGAGCAGGACCGCCAGAACGTGATCCGCATGGTCGTCGCCGAAGCGGACCAGCCGATCATGACCGAGCCGCAGTTCTGGAAGGATGCCGCCGGGGTCGAGGTGTACCCGGGGGACACCAAGGCCGAGGAGATGGCGTGGATCTCGATGATCTGGCAGCTCGCCGTCGCGATGCTCCCCGACCACCCGCACGCCCCCGTGTGGGCGCAGCGGGTCATCGAGTTCCATGCCGCCGCGTGGGCCAAGCCGGCGGACCTGAAGAGCACGGGGGTCCTGCACGGGCAGCCGGTGCCGGGCTACCTCTCCGGGTCGAACGTCAGCGCTGACGGCACGCTGGAGAACCACGGCCGGATCCACCCCGACTACATGGCCGCCGCGACACTGACCCTGCAGTCCGGGATCCTGTCCGCGCTGTCCGACCGGCCCACGCCCGCTGCCGCGGTGCGCAACATCGGTTCGGTGTGGGCGGCGCTGTCCAAGGTGGTGTTCGCGAGCGGCCCGTACGACGCTCCGGGCGGCACCATCTACAAGCCCGGCTCGGCGGCCCTGTACTACCCGGAGGGCAACGACTGGTCCACCGCCGGGCTGTCGACCCGGGTGATGGACAAGGCCGCGTTCGACGTCATGGTGTCCTCGTTCGACCTCGACGGGACCGTCACGCCCAACGCTGCGGCATGGGCGGACCTGCACCTCGGCGCGGTGGTGGCACTGCAGGCCCGGGACAGCACCGGGCAGGTGTACCAGTCGGTGGGGGAGGACAAGTACCTCAACCCGGAGCAGTGGATCTCGATGAATGCCGCGTGGGCGTGGCTCGCCCAGTACGTCACCGGGAACCAGCTCTACTCGGTCAGCAACACGTCGCCCTTGTCGTACCTCTGAGCTGAGCGATCCCGGCGCTACTCCCAGCCGTCCGTGACGTCACGGAGCCGGTGCCGGGTCGAGCGGACCGCGGCCCTGCCCTTCTCGAGCAGGGTCGCGGCCAGCACGGCCACCAGGCCGACGGCGGCGACCAGGAGCCACAGGCCGGCGCCGGACCACGCGGGGAGCAGGGCAACCAGCGGGACGACCACGAGCACGACCATCGCCGACAGCACGACGAGCGCGCCGAGCACGACGCGTCGTCGTACCCGGGTGAGCGCACCCCAGCCGGCCACGCCCACCCCGAGCGCGGTCGCGCCGAGGGCGTGCGTGATCGACACGGTGAGCGCCTCGACGAAGGACGCCCCGACGAGGAACGCGACCCCCACCACCTCGAGCGCCACGATGCGCGAGCTCGCCTGGTCGCCGCCGACCGCGCGCTGGTCCCGGCGCCACAGCGACACGATCACGAGCAGCGCGAGCCCGATGGCGATCGTGTACCACTCGGGGCCGCCGTCGACGGCGTTCGCGACGAACACCATCCACGAGAGGCACGCCGCGACGGGGGACAGCAGCTGCATCCAGACCTGCCGGTAGGCGACCCCGGTGGCCGCGAGCCACACCGCCGCGGCCGCGGTGCCCGGGAACAGGAGCATCCCGTTCGCCATCGAGTCCAGTCCCGTCCCGATCGCCACCGCGGCGGCCAGGGCGCCGAGCTCGGCGCCCGGCCGGATCCACGGTGAGCGTGGCGCGCGGCGCGCACCGGCCAGGCTCGCGCCCGCGAGCAGCGCGCACATCCCGGACAGGGTGCCGACCGCCACCACCGACGACGCGTCCACCACCGAGAAGAACATCAGCACGCTGCCCAGCAGCGGCGCCGTCCCGGCGTCGCGCAACCACGGCAGCCGCAACGGCTCGGCGG
>NZ_DATCNW010000198.1:0-2715 GCF_036565025.1 Pengzhenrongella sp. | reverse complement strand
AAACCCGCAACGTCCGAGCGTTGACGTCCTATAGGACGTCAACGCTCGGACGTTGCGGGGTAGGTGGACGGAGTAGCTACGGGTGGGGGTGCTGCTGGGGTCAGCGCTTGAGGTTGACCAGCTCTTGGAGGACCTCGTCGGAGGTGGTGATGACGCGCGAGTTCGCCTGGAAACCACGCTGGGCGATGATCAGGTTCGTGAACTCGGCCGAGAGGTCGACGTTCGACATCTCCAGTGCGCCGCCCGCGAGCTTGCCGCGGCTGCCTGTGCCGGCGGTGCCGATCCGGGGGTCCCCCGAGTTCGCGGACGTCCGGTAGAGCGAGCTGCCCGCCTTCTCCAACCCGGTGGGGTTGGTGAACGTCGCGAGCGCGATCTGCCCGATGGCCTGCTTGAGCCCGTTGCTGAACTGCCCGACGATCGTGCCGTCCTGGTTCAGCCCGAACGACTCCAGCGTGCCGGCCTGCTGGCCGTCCTGGACCAGCCCCTCCACCGAGGTCAGGCCCGCGAACCCGGTGATCGTGGACAGGTCCACCGTCACGGCGCCGACGGTAAGCGTGGACGGCGAGGTCAGCGCACCCCCGCCGCTGAAAGTCATCGCGGTGGGAGCCACGGTGCTCGCGCCGTCCGTCGCCCCGACGGTCCATGCCCCGGCCGAGAAGCCGAAGGTGAGCGCGAGGCTGCGCTTGTTGCCCACCGCGTCGTAGACGTCCATGGTCCGGTTCAGCACGGTCGGGTCCGGTGCATCGGAGGGTATGTTGCCGCCGAACGTCGCGTTGGCCGTCGCCTGGGCACTCATCAGGGTCGAGATCGGCAGCTTGATGTCCGACAGCGGGCCGTTGGCGTTGATGACCCCGCCGACGGCGGCCCAGCCCTGCACGAGCGAGCCGTCGGAGGTCACGAGCTGACCGATCGAGTCGAAGTTGAACGACCCGGCCCGCGTGTAGTACTGCTGCGCGCCGTTGCGGACCGTGAAGAAGCCGTCGCCGTTGATCATCATGTCGGTGCTGCGGTTGGTGAGCTGCGCGGCGCCCTGCTGGAAGTTCGTGGTGATCCCCGCGACGCGCACGCCGAGACCGACCTGGGCCGGGTTGGTCCCGCCGAGGCCGGCCTGCGCGGCGCCGCCGCTGGAGAGCGCCTGCGACAGGGTGTCCTGGAACTGGGTCTGGGACGCCTTGAAGCCGGTGGTGTTGACGTTGGCGATGTTGTTGCCGGTGACGTCAAGCATCGTCTGGTGGGCGCGAAGGCCGCTGATGCCGGAGAACAGTGAGCGAAGCATGATGAATCCCTTCGGGGTGAGGCGGGGCGAGAGGTCAGGTGGGGACGACGGGCGTGAGCGGAGCGGGGGCAGCCGCCGAGATGGTGGCGATGGCGTCGAGCGCGACGTCCTTGCCACCGACCGTGACGGTCGGGACGCCGCCAACGAACGAGACGGCGCTCGCGACCCCCGTGATGGTGGTCGTCCCGTCGGAGTAGGAGACGTTCTTGCCGACCAGGGCCGCCGCGGCGACCCGCATCTGCAGTGCGAAGCTCTCGCGCGACGTCGTGGACAGCTCGGTGAGTGCCTCCATGGAGGCCATCTGGGTGGTCTGCGCCATCAGGGCGTTGGAGTCCATCGGCGCCCCTGGGTCCTGGTTGCGCAGCTGCGTGACCAGGAGCTGGAGGAAGGCCTTCTTGTCCATCGTGTTGGCGTTCGGGTCGAGCGCCTTGGCCGTCCCCGAGAACACGCCGCCGCCGACGACGGGGCTCGTCAGCGTCGTACCTGCGCTCGCCGCGGTGATCGACTCGATACTCATGGGTGGGACTCCTGTCGGTGGTGATCGTGCTGGGCGCTGCTGGGGTGGGGCCGGCGCGGGCGTCAGACCGTGATGTCGAGGCGGCGGGAGCGGAACATGTCGGGGAGATCCGGTGGGCTGCCCGACGACGGGCCGGTCCGGGTCGGTGTGTTCGGCGCCGCACCACCGCGGCCAGGGCTGCCCGCGTTCCCCCGGCCGCCGGCGCCCGGCCGGCCGTCGAGACCGGCGCCGGTGCCGAAGCCGGTGCCGGCTCCCGGCTGGTCGTAGCCGGCGGAACCGAGCGTCAGGTTGGTGGCCTGGAGCCCCACGGCAGCGAGGTCGCGACGCAGGTCGGGCAGCGCGGCGCGGAGCAGCTCGCGGGCCTGGTCCGTGCCGCCGAGCAGCTCGATCCGGACGCCGTCGGCGGTGATGTGGGCGAGCACCCGGACCGGGCCGATGCTCGCGGGCGACACCCGCACGACCAGCACGTGCTCGCCCGGCCCGGCGGTCCGCATCGTGGCGATCGGTCCAGCGAGCTGCGCGGCGATGGGGCGCTCGGGGAGCGCACTCCCGAGCGGGCCGGCGAGCGGGCCGGCGAGCGCGGTCGGCGCCGAGGTCGCGACGACGGGCGGCGCGCCGACGATCACACCGGCCGGGCTCCCGGGGGCCGCCGCCGGATCGGCACCGACCGCGATCGCGCCGGGCACGGGGTCCGCGGAGGTCGGGTCGGGCCTGGGCGTTGGCCCGGTGGTGCCGAGCGCCCCCGTCGCCCCGGCGATGAGGGCTGCCACCTGCCCGGTGTTCGCGGTGTGCCCGGCGGGCGGGGCGACGCCGGGTGCGGTGCCGGCCGGATTGCCGGTCGGGCTGCCTGCCGAGCTGCCCGTCGGGTTGCCGGTCGCGCTGCCGGCAGTGCTGCCGGCAGGGCCGCCGGTCGGGCTGCCGG